>JBEPXW010000013.1:0-13173 GCA_041641715.1 Pseudomonadota bacterium | reverse complement strand
GGCCCGCTCCGCACCGTGGTGACGCATCTCGGCCTCCGCCCCGCCGAGCGCCGCCGCCAGGCCGAGCGGCTCGCCCGCGCCCTCGGCGACGGGCCGGAGGGGCCCTGCGTCCTCCTCGGCGACTTCAACGACTGGCTTCCGGGCAGCCCGGCGCTCCGCCCACTCAAGCAGCGCTGCGACGTCTGGCGCAACCCGGCGAGCTTCCCCTCCGTCCTGCCCTGCCTCGCCCTCGACCGCATCCTCGCGCTCGGCCTCGGGCGGGCCGTCACGATTCGCCGCCATGCCTCTCCGCTGGCGCGGCGCGCCTCGGACCACCTGCCGGTGGTCATGGACCTCGCGCCTCTCGCCCTGCATCCGTCCGCCGCGGCCTCCGGGCCCGGC
Source organism: Pseudomonadota bacterium (assembly GCA_041641715.1). Classification (GTDB taxonomy): domain Bacteria; phylum Pseudomonadota; class Alphaproteobacteria; order Rhodobacterales; family Rhodobacteraceae; genus Thermohalobaculum. The sequence goes on along the minus strand of JBEPXW010000013.1, from coordinate 12,792 downwards.
GGCCGGGCTACCTGAGATCGTCGAGCATCCGCCCGAAGGACTGGATCGTCTCGATCACCGTCTCGTTCGCGTTCCTGGAATGCATGAAGATGCGCGAGCTGAACGCGACCGCATGGAACCCTTCCGGCGCGCGCCCGCGGGCCGGGCCGGCCATCATGAGGTCGATGTTGCCGTAGCAGGCGTTGGACTTCGCCAGCCGCGCCGCGTTCACGGTGATGAAGAGCCTGTAGTCGGCGTCCTCCGCCACCCTGAAGCCGCGCTCGCGCAGCTGGTCGCCCGCGTACTGGCGCGTCTCGCCAAGGTTCGTCCAGCAGGCATCGCCCGCCTGGTCGTTGAGCACGATGCCGAGCGCCGGCACCGCCTCCGGCGACAGGCCGGGGCTGACCCACTGCGCGCCCGCGCCCGCGGGCACGAGCAGCGAGGCCAGGATCGTGACCAGCCGCACGGCGCGGCGTCGCAGGGCCCGCATGTCCGCTCCATGAGAGGTGCCGATGGCGGCAAGTCTAGCACCCGAGCCCGCCCGCGCGGAAGCCGGTCGGCGCCGCGCCGGGTCCGCGGGGAGGAAGGCCCGGGTCGCGCAGGCGTGGCAGGCGCCGCACATTCGGTTGACATCCCAGAGCATTGGCGACGAAACTTGCGACGGAGGGGGCGCATTTCAGCCATGGTTTCGGAAACGCCAATGACGCTCACGACAGGGGACACCGACACTTCCCCGAGCCATGAGGCGCCCGCCGCGGCGCTCGAGCTCTCTGTTGTCGTGCCGACCTTCAACGAGCGCGACTGCGTCGCGCCGCTGGTCTCCGCCCTGCGCGCGGCGCTGGCGGGGCGCAGCTTCGAGATCATCTTCGTCGACGACGACAGCCCTGACGGCACCGCCGACGCCGTGCGCGAGATCGCCCGGACCGACCCGACGGTGCGCTGCCTGCAACGGCTCGGCCGGCGGGGTCTGAGCGGCGCCTGCGTCGAGGGGGCGATGGCGGCCTCGGCGCCGGTCATCGCCGTCATCGACGGCGACATGCAGCACGACGAGACCCTCCTGCCGACGATGCTGGAGCGCCTGACGCAGGGCGAGCTCGACGTCGTCGTCGGCTCGCGCTACCTCGGCGGGGGCGGCGTCGGCGAATGGTCGGAGCGTCGCGCGCGGGCGTCGCGCCTGGCCACCGTCCTGGCGCAGCGCCTCACGGGCGTCCGCCTGACCGATCCCATGAGCGGCTTCTTCATGGCGCGCGCGGACCTCGTCCGGCAACTCGCGCCGGCGCTCTCCCCCACCGGCTTCAAGATCCTGCTCGACCTGCTCACCTCGGCCGACCGGCCCCCGCGGGTCGAGGAGGTGCCCTACACGTTCCGGACGCGCGCGGCGGGCGAGAGCAAGCTGGACGCCCGCGTGATGCTGGAGTTCGTCGAGCTCCTGCTCGACAAGACGCTGGGCCGACTTCTGCCGACGAAGTTCGTCATGTTCGCCATGGTCGGCTCGCTCGGCGTCGGCGTGCATTTCGCCACCCTCGGCCTGGTCTTCGGCTTCACGCAGGCCGGTTTCGCGACGGCGCAGGCCACCGCCACCCTGGTGGCGCTGACCTCCAACTTCGTCCTCAACAACGTCTTCACCCACCACGACCGGCGTCTGACCGGCTGGCGCTGGCTCACCGGATGGGTCACCTTCGCGCTCGCCTCCTCCGTGGGCGCCGTGGCGAATGTCGGCGTCGCGACCTACCTGTTCGAGACGGGCCAGGCCATCTGGCAGATCTCGGCGCTGGCCGGCATCCTGATGAGCGTGGTCTGGAACTACGTCGTGACGTCCTTCTACACGTGGGGGCGGCGATAGCGGGAACCGCGACGAACCGGCGCCCCCGCCCGCACGGGGGAGACGACCTCCGGAAACGGGTCTCGCCGCCGGAAGCAGCGATATCACCCCCGGTTTCCCTCTCCGACGGTAACGACGAAGGTCTTCCGCGGATTATGCAGCGTCATGGCGAAGGGGCCGGGCCGCATGGCCGCGGGCAATATGTTGTGGACGCGGATCTCGCGGCCCGGCGGCACGTCGAAACGCGCCCCGACCTCCCGGGCGAACGCCTCGGCCTCCGCCCGGTCCATGCGGTGCACCGACCAGAGCAGCACCGGGCAGTCGTCCCGTCCCGCGATGCGCGCCCGCAGGAGGCTCATGAGGGGATCGCCGCGCAAGGCCTCCGAAACCCGTCGCTGCGGTATCGGCAGAAGCTCCGCCCGCTCCGGGCCGTCCAGATAGTAGCCGTGAAAGCGCGCCTGCTCGCCCTCGGGGATTACGCTCGCGCCGACCTCGATGACGGGGAGAACGGCGCCCTCGCAGCCCGGGCGGGAGGCGACGAACTCGGCCGAGGCCCGCCACTCCTGCTTGATCGGCACGTCCCGCCAGAGGAGCTTGACGCTGGAGACGACGAGAAACGCCAGCATGATGCCGACGGTCAGCCCCGTACGCCGGCTCCCGCGGGCGGCCTCCGCGGCGACCAGCCCGAAGAAGGTCCAGGCGAACGGCGCCAGAACGAAGTACAGCTTGTGCTGGTAGCTCGGGACGACGAGGAACGACATCAGCAGCGCGAGAGACACCGCGATGAGACAGGACAGCAGGATGAACGCATAGACATCGAAGAACGCGGCCGACCCCCGCGACGGTCGGATGCGCGTCCGGTTCACCACGGCATAGGCGGCGACGGCCCAGGCAATGAACAGCGCGCCGACGGGCCCGAAGATCTGCCAGATGCCCGTGGCTGTATGGTAGAAAAGCTCCCGCGGCTCGTTCGACAGCCATTCGAGGCCGGCCCTGCCGGACGTCTTGAACTGGCTCTGCCAGGCGAGATAGGCCAGAGCCGCCGGCGGAATCGCGAGCCCGCAGGCGACGAGGCCGATCCGCTGGCGCCAGGTCACGGCAAGGAGGATCAGGGCGCCGAGAACGCCTGCCGCGAGATACAGGAGATAGAAATGCGTCAGCCCGGCCAGGACGCCGGCGACGCCCAGCGCGGCCAGCCGGCCCCACGGAAGGTCCCCGTCCCGGCGCGCGCCCAGGATGCGGACGCCGAGATAGAGGAAGACGGCCGCGAAGACGAAGCAGAGGCTGTAGGCGCGGGCATCCTGCGCCTGGTAGAACCAGAGGTCGCTAGTGGCGGCGAAGGCACACACGAACAACCGCTCGAATCGGCCCGCGCCTCTCGGCAGGGCGAGATAGAGGATCCCCAACGCCAGCACCGCCATTGCCGCGCTGAACGCGCGCGCCGCGACCGCGAACTCGCCGCCGAGCTGCGTCACCAGATAGACCGACAGGTAGTAGCCGGGCGGATGCGTGTCCCGGGCCGCGCGCAGGAGCACGGCCCGCAGGGAAGGCTGGTCGGGATCGGCGAAATAGGCCGTGTAGAGCTCGTCGACCCACATGCTGCTGGCGTCGAGGCCCACGAAGGCGCCGCCGACGGAGAGCAGGATGACAACGACGAACCCCAGGATCCCCACGCGCAGCGCGCGCGACCCGGGACCCTCGCCATGCGCCGCCCGGGGGGGCGCGGCCGCTGACCGGCGCTCCGGCTCGTCGATCATGCGCAGCAACCTCCCAGCCGGACGCGCATCTCGGCAAGCTCTTACCCGGTCCGCCCGGTCGGGTCCATCGGACTCGACGACGCGTCGATTGTCCCCGGATCCCCGCCCGCATGAAGCCCGGCCCCGGTGACGCCGGGAAAGCGGCTGGCGGTCAGAAGGCGAGCTTCAGGTGAATCTGGGCGGCGAAATCGCCCGAGAAGGGCTCCACGTCGCAAATGGCACCGACGCGCAGGCCCGAGGCCAGCGGGTAGAAGGCACCAAACTCGGGGGCGTCCCCATCGTCCCAGTCGATGGTGAACTCGACGGGCGCGCTCCACGCGCTTCCGGTAAGCGTCACCTCTTCCGCATCGCCGGCTTCGGCGACGTCCGCGAGAAATGCCGGGATGAGAAGCGCCAGCAGGAAGGCGCGCCAATGGCGCAGTCGCGATACGTTTGCATGGTCAGGCATCGCTCTACCGCCGAAAAGAACCGTGAAAACGGCAGAACCACAGAAATTCTTGCTCAAAACGTTCAAGGTTACAACCGTTGTTATTTTATACAATTTATAGTAGAGTAGTAATCATGAGATTTCATTTGAAATAGCCGCCGGATCGAGCAGTCCCGACCCCCGCTCCGTCGGGGCGCTCCGGCCGGACCGGCAAGGACGGCCGGAGCCGCACGAGCGGCGGCCGTCGTCTCTTCGGGGATGGTGCCGGTGGAGAGACTCAAAGTGCTATATGTCGATGTTTGAATATGTTTGGCGTTGATTCCAACTCTATGATTTCATTATATATATCTATCTGACCCTGTCTTGCGCTGTCCGATAATGCCCGATATCTGGGGGTGGACAGAAAGTGGGACAGCGACGATGGCGGGCAAACACAGGTTATCGGCAACCTACGTGAAATCTGCTCCCGCGGGAAAGTACTGCGATGGCGCCGGGCTTTGGCTTCACAAGCGTCCGGATGGGGGCGCCCGGTGGGTCCTGCGGGTCACCGTCCATGGACGGCGGCGTGAAATTGGGCTCGGAAGCCTGTCAATCGTTCCGCTGAGGATCGCGCGCGAATTGGCGGATCGCTGGCGGAAACTTGCGGCGACCGGCATAGACCCAATCATCGGATAGGTGTCGTTCACTTGCTCCGCATCGTTGGATTGCCGCACCCTTCAGCCGGACCGAGGATTCCTTTTGGACCCCGCAAAGAGCACATTCGTTGTATGACGAACCAAGCGCGACTAGCATTATGCGACGATGAGGAAGTCGCTTTCGTCAATCGAGTCCACCCCCTGCACAGTGACACTGTTGCCAGCATAGGCGATGATCGTGTCGCCGCCGGATGACGTGATCTCGAGATCCTCGAAGGTCAGCCCGGCGGGGCCGAAGTCGAGCAGGTCATCGCCGCGGACAAAGTCTGTGACCGTGTCGTCACCCCAACTATCGGCGAACGCGAAGATATCGCTGCCGCTGCCGCCGGTGAGGCGATTGTTCGCCTCGTTGCCCATGATTCTGTCGTTGTAGGCGCTGCCGATAGCCTCCTCGATCACGGTGCCGAAGGCGATTGCCACGTTGTTGCTCCCGGTCGCGGCGACCGTGCTGAAAGCGCCCCCGTTCAGGTCGAGATCCACCCCGTAGGTCGCTTTCGACATGTTGATCACGTCATAACCGCCAGCATCCCAAAGAGTCTTGATCACACCATCAAGGCTGCTGAATGTGTAGACGTCGTCTCCCGTAGCATGGCTCGTGTTCGACCCATAGAGATACTGAAGCGCGGCAATGTCATAGAGCTGGTATCCGGTCACGTCCCCGCTCATAGTCGGATGGTCGCCATATGCCATCGTGGTGTACTGCCGATTGGTCTCCTCCGGCGGAAAATCGTGCGGATGGTTGAGACCGATAGCGTGACCGAGCTCGTGCACGAGCACGTAGAATGCTTCCGTGCCGGGATCGATCACGCTGCCCGCGACATCGCTGTCCACCCAGACGTCACTCGGCTCCGTGCCAACGGGTGTCCCGGCGTAGGGCGCGAATGCCTTTCCCAGCCTGTCGTCACTGAAGTCATATATCCCAAACGTGATCGTGGCCTCGTCAGGGCTCGCGACCTCCGTGAATGTCAGGTTCGTGAAGCTCTCGAGCAGCGCCAGGGCATCCCGGGTAACCTGCTCCTGCTGCTCGCTGAAGGCCTGGAAGAGGTCTTGAGACCAGTTCGTCTCGTCGTAATAGCCCGGGATGGAGTCGAGGAACGTATACGTGACAACCGCCCCACTCCCGTATTCGTCCGGGTAATTCAGCCGCTTCCAGTCGTCGGAATAAAGCAGGCCCTCAACATAGTACGGCAGCGCAGCCTCGGATTCGACATTCAGCGTGACGGTCGCGATCTCCTCCGCGCCATTCCCGTCGGTGATCGTGTAGGTGAAACTGTCCGTTCCCGCAAATCCCGCCAACGGGGTGTACGAAAAGGTCCCGTCGGCAGTCATCTCCACCGTCCCGCCCGCTTCACTCGTCACGTCGTAGGCGACGACGGTCAGCGGGTCGCCGTCGACATCGCTGTCGTTGTCGAGAACACTTCCGGTGCTCGTGAACGTCTCGTCGGCCACAGCCGAATAGCTATCTGCCTCAGCAACGGGCGCGTCGTTCACGGGTGAGACATCGACCGAGACTGAAGCAGTCGCATCGCGCCCGAGCGAGTCAGTGATAGTATAGGAGAAACTGTCCGCGCCGTTGGCGTCGGCAGCGGGCTTGTAGGTGATGGTGCCGTCCGAGTTCACGGTCGCGGAACCGATGGCGCCGTCGGTCACGGAGGTAACCGAAAGCCCGTCTCCCGTGTCGTTGTCCAGGACCGAGATCACCACCGAACCGTCCTCGAGCACGGTAGCCGAGTCGCCGGTGGCCTCCGGTGCGGCCGGGTCGACGGTAAGCGTCACGGTTGCGCTCGCCTGCCCGCCATTGCCGTCGTCGACCGTGTAGTTGAAGCTGTCCTCGCCGCTGAAGCCGGCAGGCGGCGTGTAGGTGAAGGTTCCGTCGTCGTTCACCACGACGGATCCACCGGCCGAACTGGTCGCGTCGTAGCCGCTGACCCGGAGAGTGTCGCCGTCCGCATCGGTGTCGTTGTCGAGCACGCTGCCTGTGCTCGTGAAGACCTCGTCGGCAATCGTCGAATAACCGTCCGCCTCGGCGACAGGCGGGTCGTTCACGTTCGAGACGTCGACGGTGACCGAGGCCGTCGAGGTGAGCCCGTTGGAGTCGGTGATCGTGTAGGAGAAGGTGTCAGTGCCATAGGCGTTTTCGTTGGGCCGGTAGGTCACTGTGCCGTCCTCGTTCACGATGACCACGCCCATCGCGCCATCGGTCGCGGAGGCAACCGCGATTCCCTGCCCGATGTCGTTGTCCAGGACCGGAACGACGATGTCGCTGTCCTCGGCGCCGGTATCCGCGTCGTCTATGGCCTCGGGCCCGGACCCGATGTCGGAGGCGGCGATGACCTGATCCCTGAAGGACAGGAACTCGACATCGCGCAGGATATCGGTCTCGTCGAGTCCGTTGGTGACGTACAGATCCGTGCCGCTCCACGTGAATGAATACACGCCGAGCAGATCGCCGAAAACTGCGGTGTCGGTACCGCTGCCCCCGTCGATCAAGTCCGAGCCGGCGCCGCCGATCAGCGTGTCGTCGCCAGCCCCGCCGTAGAGGCTGTCGTCCCCGTCGCCGCCATCGAGCCTGTCATTGCCGCCGAGGCCCTTGAGCGTGTTGGCGCCCGAGTTTCCGGTGATCTCGTTGTCCAGCTCGTTTCCGATGCCGACAAGGGCTTCCGTACCCTCCTTGAGGGTCAGGTTCTCGACATTGTCTCCGAGCGTCCAGTCGATATAGGAGATGACGTGGTCCGTGCCGCCATTGTTTTTCTCATCGACCTCGTCGCCCGTATCATCGACGATGTAAGTATCGTTGCCGTTGCCGCCTTTCAGTATGTAGGAACCGCCAAGACCAGAAAGAGTATCGTCGCCATTGGTTCCGGAGATGACGGTGCCATTTCCCGTCTCGCGCGTCTTCTTCGGCATTTTCCGCTTGCCTCGCTTCCGTCTCGTGTGAGTCGAGGCCGCCTTGACGGCTCGCTCACACGACCACCCCAAGGTGCCGGGTGTTCCCGGACTTCAGTTTTATTTTGCGACTATGGAACGCGAAGCTGCGCCTCTTGTGCAAGCGCAAACAGTTGCTGACACAACTTAGCGCCTCTCGCGGGAAATGGGGATTTCCCGCGTTACCTTCACGTGTGCAGGGACACTGCTCGCCTGCCATGTTTCGCGTTAGCCGCGAATTATGAAGTAATTGTTAAGCCGTTACGAGTGCGGGCGCAAGGCCAAATTGTGAGGGGCGGCTGGTGTCGGGCCGTCGTCTCGTGACCGCTTGGTGGCGCATACAACCAGGACGCGAGGGGCGCATAGACAATTATTGCACTGGTTGAGTTGCCATGGTAAATTTTTCCCGTTGAGGCTGCGTCGCGCAGTCGCGGGACTCCCGGGTAACGGGACTCGCAGAAAATTACGATAGCGGACTTTTACAGGCACAGGGAATTGAGGGTGGTGTGAGTGTGAAGTGGCTCGTGTGGAGATGCGTAGATAAAAGGAGCTACGATAGCGGTCGAACCCGCCGCGGATGATTTCAGAACGACCCATAATCAGAGCAGTTCGATCAATGAGGGGTCAGCAGGCACCCTGAATCGCCTCGGGTAGCCGACCGTACTTTCCACGAGAGATCACCGGATTCGCCGGGCCAGGAGCCTAGGTGGAGCACCCGCATCACCCGACCTCGCCGGCCGATCGGCCGGCCGGCGATGAGGGACGCATAACCGGACGGCACCGGCGCACGCAGAAAGCGCCGGGTCGCTGAAGCAAGAAGAAGGGGCTCCAGCTATGGCTATCACCATTTTCCAGCCTGATTCCACCGATCCCGATCCCAATGTGGACGTCGTCGAATTCGTGCTCGACGAGAGCGACGGCCGGCAGTCCCTGGACGACGGCGACCAGTCCACCCCCCCAACCGAGGACGACAACGACGATGATATCGCGACCCGGCAGGACCTGAACGACTACAGCGTCGATCTCGACAATCTGGTCACCGACTTCCAGACCGACCTCGGACTCGTCTTCGCGACCGACCGGGCGGCGATCAGCCAGGAGGCGCTCTGGCGGGTGGAGTCGACCGACATCCTGGACGACGTCGCCCTGACCGGCGTCGGCGGCGCGACCGGGGTGGTGTTTGACGCCACCTCTCCGAACTTTGGTGCCGGTCTTGGCACCGGACTGTTCACCGTCGACGGCAACGCCATCCTGCTCTACAGCGGCTATGATGACGGCACCGGCGATTTTGTCGCAGAGCACAATCTCACCGGGAACGTGCTGATCGGCGTCGAGGACACCACCGGCGACGTCGTCCTTATCGTCCACATGAAGGAGACCGTGGTCGACGGCAACACGATCGACCTGCAGTTCGCGCTGATCTCCTTCGAGCCCATCCAGCACGGGCTGAACGAAGACCCGGACGACTTCGATCAGCAGGTCAACTTCGGCGACTTCATCACCGTCACGGCGTTCGAGACCGTGGAGTTCGACTTCGAGGGCACGCCCTCCGGGCAGAACGCCTACACGCTGGTCCTCGACAACCCGCTCCCCGAGGGCGAGCCGGTGCCGTCCGACGCGGTCGGCCTGTTCGTCACCGGCGACGCGCCGGGCCAGACGGTCAACACCTCGAAGGGCGGCGGCGACTTCACGCTCGGCCGCAACAACCAGATGGTCGACCCCGGCGAGACCACGGTCATGACCTTCGTCGAGGGTCCGCCGACCGACGTCACCGTGCCGAACCTCGACCAGAACGAGGCGGACGACGTGACGCTGGTCGGCATGGGCAGCCAGGCGCTGCACAGCACCGACGGCGCCTCGGTGATCATTTCGCAGACCCAGGGCAACAGCCTGATCGCCATGCAGCTGACGCTGGCCCAGGCGAACGGCGAGACCGACGCCTATTATAACGGCATCGGGTTCTCAGGCGGGCTCTCGGATGACACCCCGGTCCAGATCCAGACGGTGACCGTCAGTAATGGCGGGCTTGCCGCGCCGCTCGTGTTCAACCGGGCGGACCTGGTTCCTGCTGACGACGGCAAGCTAACCATCGCCGGAATTACGGTCGATTTCGAAGTGGATGCCGCGGATCAGGCCCACCCCATGGCGGTGGAGGTCTCAGGCCTCGACGACGGCATGAAGGTCGAGGTGCAGACGGACGGCACCCTGGTCCAGCGCCTCTACGTCACCGGCACCGAGGGCAAGTGGGACATCGGCGGCGCCGGTCTGACGACCCCGTCCGAGACCACCGAATCGGTCGGCCAGTCGCTGATCGTCGAGGATGCCGGGCCGGAAGCCTCCATCACCGATGACGGCCCGGGCGTCACCCATGACGAGACGCCGGGCGTGGACTCCGGAACCGACGACGTGTCCAACGCGACAGCCCTGCCCGCCGCGATGGCGCAGTTCGAGACGGACAACCCCGGCCTGAGCCGCATCGGCTGGGCGCAGAGCGACAGCGCCATCGTCAGCATAAGCTCGGACTTCGACTTCGACGGCGCCGGCTTCGAGACCACCGAGCTGGTGGTGGGCACCGCCGACACCAACCTGTTCTCGAACGGCGAGGAGATCGTCCTCAACAAGGTGACGAATGCCAGCGGCGACGTGATCGTCGGGACGACAGAGACCTCGGGCGACGTGGTGCTGGTGATTCACCTCGACGGCAGCGAGATCCTGAGCGTGGCGCAGTACGCCCGGATCGACCACGGCGACCCGCTGAGCGCGACCGACAACAAGGTCACCATGGCCGACGGCGCCCTGGTGCTCAAGCACACCATCGAGGACGAGGACACCGACACCGTCATTGTCGAGGAGAACATCGGCGACAAGGTGATGATCCTCGACGACGTCCCGGTCGAGGACGTCGAGGCGGAGGACTCGCCCAACGTCGCGGCCTTCGCCATGGGCTTCGACGAGACGGAGGGCACGCCCGAGCGGCTGAACGACGACAGCACGCCTACCGAGACCGCCGGCTCCATCGCCCCGGACGCGGATGAGGGGAGTATCACGGCCTTCGGCCCCATCCCGGCCAGCGCCATCATCGGCCAGCAGGACACCACCAGTGTGTCCGGCGGGCTGGGCATCCTGTTCAAGGACGGGACGAACGCCAGCGACGGCACCGACGGCCAGAAGAGCCGCAGCTTCTCCTACAAGTTCAAGCTGGTCGATCCCGGCTCGGACGGCGTCAAGACCACCATGGTGACGACCGCCAACCAGGCCGCCGTCTGGCTGTTCCTGCAGGATCTGAACAGCGACGGCGTCGACGAGCTGGTCGGCCGCGAGGGTAGCGGCACCGGCGGCGATACCGCCGATCCGAACGGCGCCATCGCGTTCTTCATCAACATCCTGAACCCGGACCAGGAGGACGCGCAGCTCGAGATGCGCCACCTGCTGGCGGTCCACCACGACCTGAGCGCGGCCGACGGGGCGGAGGACCCGACGCTGCATGACGAGGGCTTCAACCTCGCCACCGTCGCCTCCTCGGGCGACATCGCGCAGATCGAGCAGACCGCGACGCGGGTCGACAAGGACAACGACGAGTCCACCGACTCGGCCGTGGTCGACCTGATCGACGAGAACGGCTCGCCCTTCGACTTCGAGGACGACGGGCCGAAGATCGCGGTCGGGGTCGATGCCGATGGCGACCTCGACACAATCCGGCTGAACGTGGACGAGACGATCGATCCGGACGGCAACGACATGCCCGTGGACGGGGCGGACAACTACAATTCCGACCCGGACGGCGATCCGAACACGAACGACGCCGAGACCGAGTCGCCGACGCTGGGTGCCGGACCGGACGGCATCCTCGGCACTGGCGATGATGTGGTCGTGTCCACCGCGTCGAACGGTGATCTGGACGATCCCGATGCAGCGATGCAGCCTGCGCCTGCCCTAAGCGTCGGCACGGCCACCGTGATCGGCAGCCTCTCGACCGGCAGCGGTGACATCGAAGCCTTCTTCGAGACGACGGCGCTCGATTTCGGCCGCGACGGCGAGAAGGGGACGAACGCGGGCGACGGGCGCACCGATTCGCTCAGCTTCGCCCTCACCGGCGACGCCAACGACCGGGTGCTGACGACGCTCTCGGTCACCGCGCTGGCCGGAACGGCGCTCGACAGCCTGGGCGACCTCGACATCTGGCTGGTGCCCGGTGCGAACGCGCAGGAAGTGCTGGGAATGATCTCCGGTGACGGCGACTTCTCCACCACGGGCAACAACTACCTCGCCTTCCGCCTCTACATCACCGACCACACCGACCTGTCGCTGGCGAAGATCAACATCGACCACTACCTGCCAATCGACCACGGCAGCGACGGCAACCTCTTCGACACCGAGGCGGTGCTGAAGGCGGTCAACGCTAATGACCTGCTCGAGCTGGTGCTGACCTCGACGGCGACGGACAAGGACGACGACGTCGATGTCGACGAGGCGCGGCTGACGCTGGTCGACGACGAGGACAGCATCTTCTCGTTCGACGACGACGGGCCGGAGGCCGCCATCGCCCTGACCGGGACGACGGTGGTGCACGACGAGTCGCCGGGCCTGCAGAACTCTGGTCCGCCGGACTTCGCTGACGCCGCCGATGTCGGCGACGAGGACAACGACGACGACGACCGGGATGGCGACCCGCCCTCGGCGATCACCGACTTCGAAGATGCCCTGAATACCGACGCGGATCCGAACAATGATATCACCCGCCTCGGCTGGGCGCAGAGCTCTGCCGCGGTGGTCAACACGTCCGGCTCCGTGTTCGGCTCGGACGGCGACGGCGGCACGGTGCTGTCGCTCGAGCTGTCGATGCAGGGGGCGGATTCCGGCCTCAAGGTGTTCGACCCGAACGACCCGAACGGCGACCCGATTCTCCTCTTCAAGGAAAACGGGCTGATCGTCGGGCGCGTCGACAACGGTGACGGCACGCCGGAGGACAACGACATCGCCTTCGTGGTCTTCATGGACCAGAACGGCATCGTCAGCACGGCGCAGTACATCGCGCTGCTCAACTCGGATCCGAACGACACAGACGAGCAGGACCAGATCCAGGGCGGCGTGCTGTTCGCCCAGGCGAAGGTTTCCGACGGCGACACCGACTTCTCGATCGCGCAGGTCGACCTAGGTGACGACCCGGCCACCGTGGCGCTGGACGGG
>JBEPXW010000012.1:0-13548 GCA_041641715.1 Pseudomonadota bacterium | reverse complement strand
ACGTCCACCTGTCGCAGCTTCGCGACAATCTCCTCCGCCTTGTGTCTCTTCCTCGGCATGGATCCTCCTCCTCGGCTCAGCCGACTCTACAGGTGGATCCGTTCAATGGGGGCAGGCCAAGCGGCCTGCTTCGCCCCTGGCGAGGCGATCCCCAGGGCGCTGCTGATCGCCAGCCTGGGGCTGGCCGAGGGCGACGACGAGGCTGCCATGCGGGCGGAGGATGCCTTGGGCCGCCTGAGCGCGTTAGGCTTGCTCGAGACTGAAGAACACGGCGCCCTGCTGCTGCACCGCCTGCTGGCGGCTTTCGTGAAGGACAAGACGGATGACCTCCCCGGGGCCCGCGAGGCTGTCGAGCGGGCCGTGGAGGCCGAGGCCGATCGGCTCATCGACGCGGGCTACCCTGCGCCGCTCCTGGCCTGGCAGCCGCATCTGCGCGCCGTGACCGAGATGGCCGTTGAGCAGGGCAGCGACCGCGCCAGAGGCCTCCTGCTTAGCCTCGGCCGCCATCTGAGAATGGTCGCCGATCTTGCCGGCGCCAAGCAGGCTGACGAGCGCGCCCTCGAGATCGACGAGGCCCGCCTCGGTCCGGACCACCCCAACGTGGCGACCGATCTCAGCAACCTCGGGGTGGTACTGCACGACCAGGGCGACCTCGCCGGCGCCAGGCAGGCTCACGAGCGCGCCCTCGAGATCGACGAGGCCCACCTTGGTCCGGACCACCCCAGCGTGGCGACCAACCTCAGCAACCTCGGCGTGGTACTGCACGACCAGGGCGACCTCGCCGGCGCCAGGCAGGCTCACGAGCGCGCCCTCAATATCGCCGAGGCCTCCCTCGGCCCGGACCACCCCAACGTGGCGGCCAGCCTCAGCAACCTCGGCACCGTGCTCAAGGACCAGGGCGACCTCGCCGGCGCCAGGGAGGCTCTCGAGCGAGCCTTGGCGATCATACAAGGGCCGTCTGATCCAAACGATTAGCGGACGGTCACCGCCGGTCCCAAGCCATCAAGAATACGCCAATTTCCTCCGCCTCTTGCTTCCACAGTGCTTCCACGGCTGTGTCGGACGTGGGTGCGCCTGGAATCAAAAAGCCCTCAAGCTTTTGGCTTGAGGGCATTTTTCTGGTTGCGGGGGCAGGATTTGATGAAGCGCCTACTCAACCTAGATTGACGACGGAGGTTTGATCGCGCCCGTCCTGCCAGCGAGCATGGTCAGCCTTCGCTCTTTCAATGACCGAACGGACCACGCAAATCTCCGCGCTCTTGAGGCTAACGTCCAGCCTGACATGAATCTGCATCGTTTCTCTCCTCTCCTGGTTTCCCAGGGAGAGCTTTCCCGCTCTCAAAGGCTAGCAGAAACTGCCGCGTCATGTATGGCGTGTGTCAGGGGGTCTCACGCCGGTCGTCCAGCATTAACGTGCAGCGAACCCCAGCTGGCACGGCTCCGTCGCGGTTCGGCAACTCCAGCCGGACGCCAAAAGTGCCACTCGCGACGTCGAACACGCTGTCGACCACGGTGACGGTCGCGCGATAGCTTCCCTCGAGCGGCGCCACCGGCCGGATCTCGTGCTGCTGGCCCACCTGGAACGCGCCGAAATGCTCGGGGGGAGCGAACACCTCTACATGGAGGGGATCGATCTCGGCGATGCGGAGTATTGTGAGCTGTTCATGCGCGAATTCTCCGGGCGCCGCTTCCACCTCGAGCACTTCCCCGGCCACCGGCGAGGTGACGGTGCGCCGCCGCAGGCGCGCGCGCGCCAGCCTGTGCTCGATCTTTGCGACCTGCGCTTCGATTTGCGCCCTCTCGACTGCGAGCTGCGTCAGCGCCTCCTCGATCCTGGCATCATCGAGCGTTGTCTCCGCCGCCACACCGCGCGTCCTGAGCTGGTTGGCTCTTTCGAGCTCTCGCCGCCTGAGTTCGAGCCGCGTCTCCTGCGACCGGATTTCGACATCCGATTCGGCACGCACCCGGGTCAGCTCCGCGTTGAGGCGCTGGATCTCGGAGTCCAAGCGGGCCACCGGTTGGCCGACCTCCACATGGTCGCCGCGCTTCACCAGGATCTCGCTGATCTTGCCCTCGTCGGCGGCGCCGAGCCGGACCTCCGACTTGGGCCGTATCACGCAGTCTAACGGAGTGGCGACCCATGCTGGCCAAGGCCAGGTGAGGACCAGGGCGAAAAAGAGGGCTCGTTTCATCACTCGACGCTTCCGGTGAAGTTCAGCATCTCCTCGCGCCGGCGATCATGGCGCAACAGGTCCAACCGGGCGCGGGCATGCAGGCGCTCGGCCCGGCGCTGCGCGCGGGCGAAGGTGTCGATGCCGCCAATCCCCCAGCGTGCACGCCAGCCGCCGAACACCGTGACCAGCGGATCCTCCCAGCTCAGTATGGCCTCGTGGCTGCCGGGGTCGCCCTGGCGGCCACAGCGTCCCTGGACCTGCCGGTCGATGCGGCTGGCCTCGTGACGCTCCGTCAGGATCACGTGCAGCCCGCCGCTGCGCGCGACGCCGGGAGCGAGCCGGATGTCGACGCCCCGGCCGGCCATGTTGGTGGCGACGGTCACGCGGCCCGGCTGCCCGGCCTCGGCAATCGTGCGCGCTTCGGCGTCGTCCTGGGCCGCGTTGAGCACGACGTGGTCGATCCCGAGCCCGTCCAGTACCGCACTTAGCGCCTCGCTGGCACGCACCGTGCGGGTGGCGATAAGCACCGGCCGCCCCTTGCGCACCATCCGGCGGGCGCGCGCGGCAACCCGGCGCCACTTGGACACTTCGTCGCTGCAGATCCTGCTCGGCAGGCGGCGCCTGCGGCTACGGTAATGGGGCCGGACAGCGATCACGGGCAGCCCGTAGACCGCGGCGATCTCGCCTGCGACCTCGCGTGCGGTGCCGGTCATGCCAGCGAGTCGGCGGTAGCGACGAAAAAAGCGCTGGTAGGTGATGCGGCCCTTGGTATAACGCCGCCCAGTCACGGGGACGCCTTCCTTCGCCTCGATCACCTGGTGCAGGCCGTCGCCGAGAGCCCGGTCGGGGGCCACCCGGCCCGTGTATTCATCGACCAGCTCAATCCGGGCGTCCCGAACCAGGTAGTGCTCGTCGCGCCGGAAGAAACGGCGGGCCTGCAAGGCGAGCCGCGCCGCCTCCTCGCGGCGCACCGCGTTGTGCCATATCCCGCCGAGCTCATCGCCGAGCCGGGCAAGGTGCACTTGTCCGGCCGGGGTCAACCGGACGGTACGCTCGGCCTCCGAGACCTCGTAGTCGCGCCCCTCCGCAAGCTGGTCCCCGAGCCGCAGCGCGGCGTGCGCCCAAGCCGGCTCGGGGGAGGCGTTGGCGGAGATGATCAAGGGTGTACGGCACTCGTCGACAAGCACGCTGTCGGCCTCGTCGATGATCGCGAATGGCAGGCCGCGCATGCTGAGCCGGGCCGCGCGCGGGCGCGCCGCGTGCACAGGCTCCACCGCCAGGCGCACCGGCCCGGAGTCGGTGCCGAGCGCGATCCGGGCGCGCAGGTAGTCGAACGCGATCTCCTTGTTCGAGGCATAGACCACATCACAGGCATAGGCGGTGGCACGGCGCTCGGGCGGGACCTTGTGGGCGATCAAGCCCACGCTCACGCCGGCGGCCTGGTAAAGCGGACCGAGCCAATCAGCGTCGCGCTCCGCCAGGTAGTCGTTGGCCGTGACCAGGTGCACGGTCTCGCCCGCGTGCACGGCGGTGATGGCGGCCAGCGCGGCGGTCAGCGTCTTGCCGGAGCCGGTTTCCATCTCGGCCAGCCCGCCCGAGAGCAGCACCCCTGCCCCGCGGATCTGGGCGGGAAAGGGATCCAGGCCGACTGTGTGCCGGGACAGCTCGGCGAGCAGGGCCAAGACGTTAACAACCGGCGGCGCCAGCGGCCGGTCGAGGGTGAGCGCGCCGCGCAATCCGGCAAGGCGCGCCCCCAGCTCCTCGGGCTCAAGAGTGCCCAGCGCCCGGCGGCGCCACGCGACGCGGCGCGCGAAGGCCCGGAGCCGGGCACCGGCGAGCGTCGTAGCAAACGGCGCGGCCAATCGGCTGGCGGCGCGCCGCAGGGGCAACCGCCAGTCGACGGGCGGCTCGGCCGCCACTGCCATCCGGCGCAGGGTGCCGATGCCCGGGGTGAGCGCGGCGTCAGACACCGAACCGCCTCAGGAACACCTGGCGAAGGCGCCGCCAGATGCGCTGGGCGAGCGGCTGATCGCCGTGGTCGAACCGGACATAGACCCGACTGCCCAGCGCGACGGTGGGCAGCGGCTGTTCGGGCACAACCTCGAACTGCATCACTGGCTCGAGCGAGCGCGGCGCCTCGCGCGCCTGCGGGTCGAGCGCGAAAGGCCCGCCGCCTTCCGTGCTGAGCGCGAGGCTCGGCAGCCGGTCGCCAACAGCCGGCACCTCGCGCACGATGTTTGCCGACTGGCGCAGCTCGAGCCGCTCGGCGGTGCGCAACTCCACGGCCCGCGTCCGGCGCCGAATCAGATCCGCCGTGTCCTGGGAGACCGCCACCCGAACCGACAGCTCGTCAGGGGACACGACATGGCCGATCACGTCGCCCTTGCGCAGATAGCGGCCCGGTAGGTCGGCCCGGCGCGGCAGTACCAGCAGGCCCTCGCGCGGGCTGCGAACGGTCAGTGCGGCGATTCGCTGGCGAAGAAGCTCGGCTTCCCGCTCGGCGCGGGCCGCCTGCGCGCGCCATAGCCGCAGGTCGTAGGCCGACTCGGCGAAGGCCTGCTGATAGCGGAAGGAGAACCGGCGCACCTCGGCCTCCGCGGCCGCCAGCTGAGTGTCGGCGAATGGATCCTCAAGCTGCAGGATCGGCGCCCCGTCTGCAACCCGCTCGCCGCTATCGGCAATGACCTCCTTAACCCAGCCCTCTTCCCCGGCGTAGACGGCGATGTGCTCGGGGGGGTGGATGACGCCCTGCGCGACCGTGCGATGGGGCACCGGCACGAAGCCGAGCACCACGAGCAGCAACCCGACGCCGGCGCCGCTCACGCCCAGCGCCCGCCCCCGGCGGCCACGCAGCGACTCGCCGGTAAACAAGAAGCGCAGTTGCCGCAGCAGCGGCAGCAGGAACATCAGGGACACCGCCCAGATGGCGATCAATACGCCGATGACGAAGAACTTGGTCGCCACCAGCGTCACGATGACGGTGGTGATGAACACCCGGTAGGCGAAGGCGGCGAGGGCGTAGGAGACGAACCACTTCGGCTCGCCCGGCGCGCGCACCGGTGAGCGCGCCTCGCGGATGCCGAACAGGTAATGCTGTATCAGGTAGCCGAGATAACGGTTCGCTCGGGTGCCGAGATTGGGAGTCTCGAGCACGTCGGCGAGCACGTAGTAGCCGTCGAAGCGCAGGAGGGGGTTGCCGTTGAACAGGAGCGTCGAGGCGCCGCCGATCAGTATCACGTTGAAGGCGACCGCCCGCCAGAAGCCTTCCTCGAGCTCGGTCCAGAGAAGCATCGCGGCCGCCGCGAGCCCCACCTCGACGAGGATCCCGGCCGCGCCGACCAGGATGCGTGGCCACTTGTGCGGGAAGCCGGTGGCCGCGCTGGCGTCCACGTATGGCACGGGAATGAACACGAGGAACATGACGCCGACCTCGCGCACCTCGCCGCCCCATTTCTTCACCGCGTAGCCGTGGCCGAGCTCGTGCAGCGCCTTCACCAGCGGGTAGACCAGCACCAGTATGAGCAGGCTCTCGGTTGCCAGCACGCGGTCCGCGAGATTGCTCGTCAGCGGCTCCCAGTGCCTTGCCGCGGTTATCAGCGCCGCCACCACGAGCCCGACATACGCCACCGCGCCGACCGTCGAGAAAAGCGGCCGCGCCATGGGCCAGGTCTCGTCGAGGAGCGTGTTAGGGTCGAACAATGGCACGCGGATGGCCAGCGGGTTGATGAACCGCCGCAAGGTGCCCCGACGGCTCAACCGGCGGCCGCGCTGCGCAATTGCCTCGGAGTCAGGCAGCCCGTCGGTATGCAGCACGTCGAGCGCGTTGAGTTGCGAGACCGTATTCAGGAGCTCGTCCTGCGAAGGCGCATGATCGCCCAACTCCGCGCAGGCGATGTCCCAGATCTCACCGAGGGTGCGGCGGCCGTCCATCAGCGAGACGACCGCGTAGGCGGTCTCGCTTAGGCGATGGAACTTTCCCGAAACCGGGTCGCGGATCACGAACCACGGGATCCCGCGAAAAATCTGCCGGCTGATCCGCGCGCGCTCGGCGAGGCGAGGCCGCATGTGGGCCGCGCGATACCAGGACTGGCTTTCGAAACTAGTGCTCATGCCTCACGGGAGCCACCGCCACAGCGCCAGGCGCAACCAGTCAATGATCGGCTGGGCCCAGATGACGATCAGCTTGCGCTCCTCGACATGGACCTTCGCCACCCCGCGCATGCCCGGCCGAATCTGCGCGCCGCCACCAAGCAGGCGCGCTTCGACACGCGCGAAGTTGCGGCCCTCCCCGGCCTCGAGCGAGGGGGTCACCCGGCTCACCTCGACTTTGAACCGCTCCGACGGAAGCGAGGCCAGGACCAGCTTGCCCCTCTGACCCACGGCGATCTCGTCGAGGTTGCGCTCGTCCACCTCGAGCTCGACGCGGTAGCGCTCGAGCGGGGCGACCTCGAACAGCTCCTCGCCTCGCTGGACGGCGGCGCCCAGCGACTGGCTGAGGTCGCCGACCAGGATCACCGCGTCGAACGGCGCTTCGAGCTCGGCACGCTCGAGCTGCCGGCGGGCCAGCTCGACGCGCGCGCGCGAGCGCTCGATATTGGCCTGGGCGATGCGTGCCGCAGGGGCGTCCCGCTCGGCCAGCGCCCGGTCATACTCGCCCTCGTAGCGCGCAAGATCGGTCTGCCAGCGGATAAGCTCGATGCGCAGGTCCTGCTCTTCCAAGGTGGCGATGACGTCTCCGGCGCGCACGGTGTCACCGGCCTGCGCAAACTGCTCCGCAATGTGCCCGTCGAAGGGCGAGACGATCGAGCGCACCACCCGGCCCTGCACCTCGGCCCGGGTGGTTACCCGGAAGTCGCCGGTGGCGAAGGTGAAGAAGGCAGCCAGCGCCAGCAGGGCGAGCGCCACCACCTTGCGCACCAGATGGCCCGGTCCCAGCAAGCGGGCCAACTGGTTGGCGGCGGCGTCCCGGACCACGGTCGGCAACATCCGGTCGGCCCGGCGCTTGTCCTTCAGGAGCGGGCCAAGGACTGCGCCGGCCGCCTCGGCGACCATTACCTCGCCCGTGCGGAAGGCGCCACCGTAGGGCTTCTGGAAGTGCAGCCCCCCGATCACCTCATTGCCGGCGAACAGTGGCACGGTCAGCAGCTCGCCGGTGTTAAACTCGCGGGCGAGGGCCGCATGGCCCATGTCGACCACGAAACCCTGGCCCTCCCTTTGCGGATGGAGCACCGAGCCCTCTTGGTCGGCAGCTTCCGCCATGGCGCGCTCGAGGGCCCGTGTATAGCTGGTCGTCAGGCGAAATTCGGCGACGTCGGACAGTGCCTCTACCACCAGCTCCCGGCGGCGGAGGAAGCCCAAGGCTACCTGCGCGCAGCCGAGCTGCCGGGCCATGCCATTGACCGCGGCGAGACAGGCCCCCTGGAAGCTCTCCATATCCAGGGCAGCGGCTATGGTGTCGAGCACGGTCGACATCTTGGCGCGCTCGCGCGCGTCGCCGCGCATGGCGTCGCGGCGAAGCGCGGCGACCAGCCAGCCAATCCCCCAGTGAAGCGACTGCATGCGCTCGGCGGCGTTCTCGGACGGCTCGTGGAACAGTAGGCCGACGGCGCCGATCAGCTCGTCGTCAAGCGTGATCGGCTGCGCGATCGCGATGCTACCCGAGGTCGCCGGGCGCTCGCGCTCCAGCGCAGCCTCGACGGCCTCCGTGAGGCGTACGTTCGGGGTGTCGCCCTGCGGCCAGGACGCAACCGGCTGGAAGCCGGCATCGGCCTCGAGTTCGAGCACCACCACTCCGCCCGCGACATTACCCGACTGGCGGATCAGCAAAGCAAGCCACAGGCGCATGAACTCGCCAAGCTCGTGCTCCTCGGAAAACCGGGACCACAAGGCCTGGTCCAGCACCGAGACACGCTCGGTCCCGTTCTCACGTTCTGTCGCCGTACCTGCGATGGGATCGGACCGCTCGGTTGCCATTAGTCAGCCGTCCGGCTGGTGTCCCCGGAGACGCCCCTCAGCCGGAGGCGCCATCATTGCGGTCCTGGGTCTTCTTGAGGCTGTCCGCCGCGGCCGACAGCGCCTCGACGTTGATCGTGCCGAAGCGCTTCTCGTACTGCGACAGTACGGCGCCGAGCAGCACGAACAGACGCTTGGCAGCATGCGGGTTGAGCACGATGCGCTCGAGCAGCTTGACGTCGAACTTGCGTTCCGGACCCGGGTTCCACGTCTCGTTCTGACCGAAGAACAGAGTTACTTCCTCGCGCGTCGAAGAAGCATTGACGACATTCGCATAGGTCGTGCGCATCTCCGAGTCATCCCAGTTCACCACCGGCGCCGCCGGCTTCCCGACTTCGCTCGGGCCGGTGTCGCCTGTGCCCGCGGTTCCGAAATCCTTGTCGTCCGTCATTTCGCTAGCTCCATGTTGAATCCAGTATGCCCGGCCAGCATCGTGACTCAGCCAACTCAGCCGTGCAATCGTTTGATTTATCGAAACGATCGCGCGCCGGCGAAGTTATCGGGCGCGACCGTCATACATCCGCCCAGCGGACCCATTTGGGCTTGTCCGGGCGCTTCGCCGCGACGGGGCCGATGCCCCTGTCAAGGTCGGCGACGGTATCGAGCAGCAACATCTCGTCCGGATCGACGAAGCCGCCCAGGCGCGGGTCGAACACCTCGATGGCGGACCGCCGGTCGCGCTCGTGCGAATCGTCGGTCCCAGTGTCAATCAGGCCCAGCCGCTGCGACGGGTCGAGAATGTCCACCATAAACGCCCGCTCGTGGTCGTCGGTCGCATGGTCGAAGCCCAGGACGTGGCCCAGCTCGTGCATCGCCACGGTGAGCAGATCGATCACGCCGTCGCCGTCGAGCTTGGGAATCGCCTCGCCCTTCCGGGCGCCCTCGGAGAAGAATTCCTCGTCCTCGCTCGGGGTATCGTCGACGAAGAAGCCGTGACCGGCGGCATCGACGTCGAAGGTGATGACGCCGTCATCCTCGGTCGCCAACAGATCGCCCTCGAGATCGGCGATGGTAAACTCGACACTCCGCAGACGGACGAGGTCGGCATCGGTCAGGTCTTCCATCAACTCGAGCCGCCGGATCGCCTCGTCGACGACAGTGCCCAGCTCAGAGGTCGTCAGCTCTTCGCCACCCTCGCCGACCGAGGACGCGCGCAACGCGCCCGTCGTGTTGCCCTCGGCATCCTCCTCCGTGGCCAGGGCCGGATCGTCGGTGGCGATCAGCAGCGAGTCGAAATCCGCCGCGCCGCCGCGTGCGATCAGGCCGGCCGCCCCGTCCACCGTCACGGCGTTGAAGGCGTGGCTGAGCGCCAGCACACCGTCGACCTCGAGCGAGACCGTGCTGCCGCTGATCAGCGCCGAGACCTCGTAGCTCGTCCCGGGCTCGAGCGCGAAATCAATCGCGGACTCGACCACCCAGCCGCTGTTGCCGTCGAAGTGGCCGATCAGCACCTGGTCGTTGGCGACGTCGAGCACCGCGAACTTGAACCGTTCGGCCGAGGCCACGTCGAAGATCAGGCCCGCGCTGTCGGCGCTCGACAGCTCGGCGGTGAGCCTCACGTTTGAATTCGGAGCGATCGAGAAGCTCCCCGGCTCCACGCCGGCCTCGCCGGACAGGTCGTAGAGGCTGAAGGCGATCTGCTCGCCGGCGGGGCTGCCCGTGTAGACTCCGTCCGCCACCGACCACTCGCCCTGGCGGAGCCCGGTGAACAGGTCGGCGGTGCGGTCCTCGAAGTCCTCGAGATGCTCGTAGGACAGGTTCGGCGGCAGCACCTGGACGGCGAAGTTGTCCATCCGGGTGGTGGAGTTGGAGGCGCCGAGCCCGATCAGCCCCTGGTTCAGGCCCATCGGCACGCCGGCGTCAAGCCGCGCCTCGAAGGCGTGGCTGAGATGGGTCCTGCCGTCCACGAGCGCCGTCACCGTGGTGCCGTTGACCGCGACCAGGAGGTGATAGCTGGTGTTCGCGCGCAGCCTCATGTTCTCCTGCACGTCGACATGCCAGCCGTCGGCGTCGCGGTGGCCGATCTGCACCTTGTCGATCTTCTGGTTGATGCCGGCGAACTTGAAGTCCTCCGGGCCCTGGTAGTCGAAGATCAGGAAGCCGTTGGAGTCGAAACCCTTCTTGTCCTTGTCGGCCGAGATGTCGGCGACCAGCTCGAAGTAGCCCGGCAGGGCGTCCTGGAGGTGGTAGACGCTGACCGCGTCCTCGCCCAGCGCCGTCGGCGAGACAGCGAGCTTGCCGCCGCTGGTGGTCCACTCGCCGGAGTCGGCGGCGAAGGCCAGGAGGGCATCGGCCCCGCTGTCGTTGAAGTCCTCGGCCGCCATCACGTCGCGCTCGCCGCCGGGGATGTTGCCGGGCTGCGGATCGTCGGGCGCGCCGGTCTGGTCCTGCCAGAACGGATCCTGCTGATTCACCGCGGCGATCTCGCCATAGGGCTCGCCGTTGCGCGCCGGGTCGCCGTCCACGTCGCGGGTGGGGTCGGCGCCGTCGGCCTCGGAGAGGTCGTAGAGATAGTCGAAGATCTGCGGCTGCACCGAGCGGCTGATGGTGAAGGCGCCGAACGGGGCGAAGGGCACGATGTAGCTGTTGAACTCGCCCACCCAGTCGATCAGCCGGTCGCCGCCGGTGTTGCCGATCAGGATGTCGCGGCCGCCGCCGCCGAAGCCGATGTCGGCGTAGCTGTCGTCGGAGTCCGGCGACTGGTTCAGCCCGCTATCGGTGCTGTGGTCGTCGTCGGCGTTCAGCAGATCGTCGCCGAAGCCGCCCCAGAGATGGTCGCGCCCGGTGCCGCCGACCAGCCAGTCATGCCCTAGGTCGCCGAAGATCACGTCGTCGCCGTCCGAGGGCGTGCCGTTCGGGGCTTGATCGGTGGTAGCCCCGTCAAGCGCGTCGAAGTTCAGCACGAAGGGCACGGCGTTCGGTTTCGTCGGATCGGTGAAGGCGAAGCCATCAGTCGGATCGACGAAAATCAGGTGGCGCGGGTTGAACTCGTCATAGGCCGCGAACTCGTTGGGCCGGCCGGCGCCGCCATAGTTCAGGATGTCCCCCGGATTGCCCGGGTTGTCGAAGCTGTAGGGCAGAGGCGCTGCAGCCGTGCCGAAGTCGTGATCCGTATCCTCGAACGTGAACGTAATCACCCCCGGCATCGCCTCGGCGCCCGAGATGGCGTCGGAGCCGAAGCCGCCGTGCAGGAAGTCCGAGCCGAGCCCGCCGAAGACGATGTCGTCGTCGCTCTCGGACGGGTCGGCGATCTTCTCGAAGGGTCCATCCGTCGGGGCGTTGTTGACGAAGAAGGGCGTCAGGTCGACGGTCTTCTTCAGGGCGTTCTCGACGTGGATCGTCGCCTGCTGGATGTTGCCCGGGGTCGAGATCACCTCGTCGGTGTTCACCTGGTAGATGCCGTAGAGCGGCTCGGACAGCGCGGCGCTGCCGCCCTGGATGTCGACGTTCTTCGAGGTGAAGATCCGCCCGTCGCCGCCGATGACGCCGTCCTGGCCGGTGCCGCCCGAGACCCAGTCGTCGCCATAGCCGGCGATGATGTCGTCATCCTCGCTGTCGCCGAACAGCACGTCGTTGCCGACCATGCCGTAGAGCGAGTCGTCGCCGCTCTCGCCGTGGATCTCGTCCGGCTCGCCCAGATCATTCTCCTCGGCATTCGAGTCCACGTCCCGCCCGCCGAAGGTGTAGTCGATCAGGTCGGCCACCCGCACGACGATGCGCTCGCCCTCCGAGCGATCCAGCGCGGCGTGGCCCTCGCCGTAGTGCTCGGTCGGGTTGTCGTCGGCCGCGTCGTAGTTGAACTCTAGGAACGCGGTCGCGCCGGTCGTTTCGTCGGTGACCTCGACCATGCGGATGATCCGGCCGTTGTCGCCGAGAATCATGTCGGCGTCGCGGGCGTGGCGGGACTCGGGATCGATCACGATCGTATCGTCGCCGCTCGGGCTCTCGACATACTCGTTGCGCGCGATGCGCTCGCCGGCGCCGCCGAAGATGAAGTCGCTGCCAACCGGATCGCGCCGCGCATCGGTGTCGAGGCTGAACAGATCGGAGTTGTCGCCGATGATGTCGTCCTGGCCGAGATTGCCGAAGATGACGTCGCCGCCGCCATTGCCCTCGATGTAGTCGTCGCCGTCGGTCTCGGCCTCGAAGGAGGCGTTGACCCTCAGCACGCCGTTTTCGTCGCGCGAGGCACCGACGGAGACGGGCTCATCGTCGAGCGCGCTGGCGATCGACCCGTCGCCCTGGATCACATCATTGCCGAGCTGGCCGAAGATGCTGTCGCCATGCCCGCCGCCGGCGATGTAGTCGTCGCCGAAGTCGTTTTTGTCGGCATCCTCGGTCGCCGTGTCGTGGTCGAGCAGCTCGATGTCGAAGTCGCGCCAGACCGGATCGTCGTCCGGGTCGAGCTGGCCGAAGCCGAACTGCAGGGCGAGGTCGGATTCGTACCCGTCATAGAGCGCCTGGCCGTCCGGTTCATCGTTTCCGTTCACCGAGGCGCCGGTGCCATAGAGCTGCGGCGTGTCATGCAGCAGCCGGAAGCGCGGATTGGTGAAGTCGCCGAACTCGTTCGCCGTTCCCGCATCCGGGGCGGCGATCCGGTCGAGCGTGACGTTGTCGCCGAAGATCAGGTCGCGCTGGAGCCCGCCGTCGATCATGTCGGTGTCGGCGCCGCCGACCAGCACGTCCTCGTCCTCGTCGCCGAAGATGGTGTCGACGCCGCCCTCGTGATTGGCGGTGATGGTGGCGTAGCGCACCATGTTGCCGAGCAGCTCCATGCGCCCGAAGTCGCCGAGCACCAGGTCGTTGCCGCTGCCGCCCTCGATCCGGTCGCCATCCTTGCCGCCGAGGATCAGGTCGTCTTCGCCGCCTCCGACGATGGCGTCGCCGGCACCGAGCCCGACGTCCTGCGTGCGGACGACATCGAGGGTCGCGGGGTCGGGGTCCTCGTCGCTCGTGACAGCCTCGTCCGCGAGCAGCTGAGTGCCGGTGAAGTCGTCGTTGAAGATCAGTTCGCCATTGTCCCCGAGCACCACGTCGGTGCCGTCGAACCCGGTTTCGCCATCGGCGCTGTCGCCGTGGATCGTGTCGCCGTCGACGCCGCCGAGGATGAAGTCGCCGGCGCCCCGGCCGCTGATCGTATCATCTCCGCCCGTGTCCTCGGACTCGTCCGTCGTGAACACCCGGCCCAGCAGGGCCGCGGTCTCGACCAGGTCGAAGACGAGCTCGCCGTTGTCGCCGAGGATGATGTCGGCGCCGTCCGTGGCGCTGCTCTCGAGGGTGAAGGTCTCGCCGTCGATGGTGTCGCCGCCGGTGCCGCCGACGATGGTGTCGCCGCCGGCGTCGCCGGAGATCGTGTCGCCGG
>JBEPXW010000011.1:0-14326 GCA_041641715.1 Pseudomonadota bacterium | reverse complement strand
CTTCGCCGCCCGCGGCGGCCCGGGCGCCATCGCCGCGGCGACGCTCAAGACCGGGCCTCCGAGCGGCACCCCGCGTCGGAGCCGCGGCCGAGAACCGCATCAGCGCGACCGAGGTCGTCGCATTCGTCCGCTTCTTGAACTGCGGAGCGCAGCCGGCGCAGACCGTCGAGTTCGCAGTCCCGGGGTGCCCCGTCAAAAAGCCGCAGCCGCGAGAGCGCATTGCGCATCTCGAGCATCACCACGCCCTGCTCCGCGCCGATCCGCGCGGCAGCGTCGAACGCCTCGCCGGCCATGTCGGGATCCTCGGGATTCCCTTGCAGCGCCGTCTCGCCGATCAGCCGCCAAACCTCCGGCACCCAATTACAGATGCCGAGCCGTTCCAGCTCGGCGCATACCGTGCGCAGCTCTTGCAGGGCGCGGTCGTGTTGGCCGAGCAGGTTCAGGATCTCGGCGTACATGCACACATAGGTCGGCGTGTCCTCGTCGGTCCCGACGGCGCGCTGCCGCTTGTAACCGTCCTCGAAGACCGAGAGGCCGGTTGCCGGGTCGCCCTCGTGCGCCAACGCCCAGCCGAGAAACAGCCGACCACGCGCACGGGCTTCCGTCATCCCGCTATCCTCGGCCAGCGTGATCATCTTCTCGGCGAAAGCACGCGTCCCTGCCATGTCCCGCCGATAGTAACGATGCAGCAAGGCCAGGTCGAATGCGTGCGCCTGCGTGCCGGCATGTGCCTGGAACTCGGCCCAGGTCAGCGCCTCGCGCTCGGCGGCCAGGGCGGAGCCGGGCTGGCCCTGCATCCAGAGCACCTGCGCCAGCTCGCCATGGGCGCAGACCTTGGCGTCGTGGTTGCCGTAGAGCCACGGGCGCTGCTCGAAATCAGCGTTCTCATAGATCATCAGGCCGTCCTCGATATGCCGGCGGCAATCATCGAACGCGCCCGCGTGGAAGCTGCTGGCCCAGTTGCAATGGTGCGCCTGGAGCAGCATCTCCGGCTCCTGCCGCTGGTTGGCGAGACGCAGCAGCATCCGCGCTCGCTCCGCCTTGACGCCGAAGTCGCGCGAGAGACGCCACCAGCCCCATAGCACGGCGAAATAGGGCGCGTTGTCCGGCGCCTGCTCGGTCAACGCGACGGCCTCCTTGTAGACGGACCGGCTCTCGTTCGACCCTGGCCCGCAGAGCGCGAACAGCACCGGGCCCATCAGGGAGGCGAATTCCAGCCGCGTCTGGATCATCTCCGGCGTCTGTGGCAAGTCCGCGGCAATCTCGGCGCCGCATTCCAGGACATGCCGGGCCTCGTGGAGCGCCGACCGTGCCGCTGCCGCACGTCCCGCGGCCAGCCAGTACGGCAAGGCCTCGGCGCGGTGGCCACCTTCGGTCAGGTGGCGGGCGATGATGTCAGGCCGCTCCGCAGCTCGTTCCGGCAGCACCTGCTGGAGCGCCTTGGCCGCGCGCACATGCAGCCGCTGGCGCTGCTCCCGCAGAATGCTGTCATAGGCCGCATCGCGCACGAGTGCATGGCTGAAGCTGAAACGTTCACCTTCGCCCGTCCCGGGCTCCCTCCGAAGCACTCCCGTCGCACACAACGTATCGACGCGCGCGGCCAGGCGCTCTGCGGGCAACTCCATCATGTGGGCCAGCGTCGCGAGTTCGATGGAACGGCCCAGCACGGCTGCGACCTGCGCCACCTCCTTCGCCTCGCCAAGCCGGTCGAGCCGTGCGGCCAGCGCCTCGTGCAGGGTTGCGGGAACGGCCCCAGGGCGGGCGTCCTCGGCGAGGACGCTGTCCCAACTCGCGTGTGCTGTGGACTGTAACAGAGGCCGGAGGAGCTCCTCGACGAAAAGTGGGACGCCGTCGGTGCGCTCGGCGATCCGCGCGACGACCTCGCTCGGCACCGGCTCGTCGCCGAAGATCGTGCGGACCATGACGCGAACCTCGCTCAGGCTCAGCGGCCCGAGCAGCATCTCGTGAACGAGCGAGGCGTCGAGCTTTGGCAGGATATCGGACATTGGCTGTCGCGCCGTGATCAGGATCATCAGCGCGTTCTTCTGCGCAAGGTGCACGAGCTGCTCCAGCAGCTCCTTCGAGCTGGCGTCCAGCCAATGGGCATCCTCGACGACCAGGCGGAGTGGATGCCGCGCCGCCTCTTCGGCGAAAAGCTCGGTCAACGCCTGCAAGGCTAGGGCGCGCCGCTCGCGCCCCTCCGCACCGAGATTGCTTCCTGGCTCGGACTCGTGGGCGAGGAACCCTGCCAGCGCCTCGATCGTCGGGCCGCCGGCCCTCGGCAACATCGACCTCAGCGCGTCCGCGACCGAACCGGCGGCGGGGCTGTCAGCAAGGCCGAGCAGGCTCCGCACGTGAACCAGGAACGGACGCAACGGGCTGTGCTCGTCGAAGGTCGATGCGTAGAGCCGCACCACGCTTTCCTCCGCGTCACCCGAGTCCGCGAGGAACCGACCGAGCAGCCGCGACTTCCCGATGCCCGGCTCGCCGTGAAGCAGAACGGTCTGGCCGGCCCCCTCCCGCGCCCGCTTCCAGAGCCCGCGCAGCGTATCGAGCTGGGCCTTTCGGCCGACGAAACCCGCAAGAGGGTCCGTGTCCGCGTCGTTAAGACCGCGCGGTTGGGCGCGCTTCGACAGAATCCGGAACGCCCGGACCGGCTCGGCCAACCCCTTCAACCATTGCTCGCCGAGGTCTTCGCTGTCGAAAAGATGGCGCACCCGCCGGTTCGTCGCCTCCGACAGAACGATCCCATTCGGCGGGGCGAGACTCTGCAGCCGCGCTGCGACATTGGCGATCGAGCCGGTGACCGCGTGCTTGTCTGCGGCCCGGCCCGAGAACAGCTCAGTGACGACGACCCGCCCCGTGGCGATCCCACAGCGAACCGCCAACGGGCGATTCGCCGGTGTCACCAGTTCGCACACCTGTTCGGAGATTTCGGCGGCCGCCCGCACGGCCCTCTCGGCATCGTCCTCGTGCGCGACGGGATAACAGAAATAGGCGAGGACGCCGTCACCCATGAGATGGGCGACGTGACCGCCGTAAAGGTCCACGGCCGCGCAGCATATCTCGCGATAGCGGCGGAGCACCTCCACCATGTCCTCAGTGTCCAGTGTCTCGCACAGGGCGGAGCTGTCGACGAGATCGAAGAAGGCCAGCGTCAGCGGGCGGCGCTCCCCGGAAACCGCCGCCGCCGCGCTCGTCGCGAGCGCCCGGCGGAAACGCTTGCGTTCCCCGATCGTGAGACCGAGCTCGCGCAACTCGCCGTCGGTCAGCTCCGCGAGATCGGAATAATCGATATGATGCGCCCGGAATTGCGGGAGCAGATGCACCAGGTTGGCGGAGTTGAGCCATTCCTCCAGCATGCAGTCTCCTTCGCCACCTGCCGCCGAAACGGCAACGTGCGGCACCGATCCCCTGCCCGCGGAGCCTGCCACTCGGAATCACCGATGTGCATTGTATAACCTATGCTTTTTACCCGCAGTGTGACGAATGTCACAAGCGAAGCCAGACGGTTCCGCTGCGCTCCCGGTCTGGGCCGGAGATTCTCCGTTTGCCGTCATGTTATTCGCGGCCCTCGAGTCAGTATCCGGTACGATTTCTCGCGCCGACATTGCGTCAGTGACACCACGCCGTTCTGTCTGCCGGGAAACGCCCGCTGACATTTGGCTAAGCGCTGGGTTAAGCGTTCAGGCAATGATGGCGCGAACACGACGCCCGCGTTGAAAATGCGGCGGGATTAATGCCTGCAAGCAAAGTGCCATTGAGCCAACCGGGAGCAGCCGAACTCTTCGGATAACGCTCTCGGGTGATGAGCACCGACGCCAAAGTAATTGAAAAGATTGGCTCCGGCGGCAGGATTCGAACCTGCGACCAACGGATTAACAGTCCGCTGCTCTACCGCTGAGCTACGCCGGATCAGCAAGCCCTCGATCGGGCGTGAGCGCGTATAACAAAGGCCGACGACCACGTCCAGCGTATTCAGGAGCGCACTGTCCCCGGGCGCTTTCAGCGCGCTGGTGATGGCAGTATCCCACCGAATTCCCGGGTTGCCTCCTGAGAAACATGGGCGACCATGCCGCCCAGAGCCGGCAGCCGCTCCGTCGGGATACGGGCGCTCGGGCCGGAGATGGAGATCGCCGCGACGGCCCAACCGGACTCGTCGTATACGGGCGCCGCGATGCAACGCAGTCCCAAAGCATGCTCCTCGTCGTCGATCGCATAGCCACGGCGCCGAATGTCATCGAGTTCGCGCGCCAGCCGGTCCCGGGCGGTTATCGTACGCTGCGTCTCACGGGAGAGTGAGAGGCTGGCCAGAAGGTGGTCGCGATAGGCGGGCTCCATGGCGGCCAGAAGCGCCTTGCCGGCCCCGGACGAGTGCATGGAGACACGTCCCCCGACTCCCGTGATGGCGCGCATGGCGTGGCGCGATTCGATCTGACCTATGCAAATCGCCTCGCCGTCGCTCTCGACAAAAAGGTTGGCCGTCTCGCCGGTCGTCTCCATCAAGCGACGCAGGTAGGGCCGCGCGAGCGTCAGCTTGTCCCGATTGCGCGCGAAGGCACTCCCGACAAAGAAGGCCGAGACGCCAATGCGCCACACCCCGCCCTGCGGGTCCGGGCGGACGAACCGCTCCGCCTCGAGAGTGGTCAGAAGTCGATGCGTTGTCGATGCGGGCAGAGCCGCCGCCTCGGAGAGCTCGGTTAATGACAGGCCGTCGCCGCTCTCCGCTAGGTGGCGAAGAAGACTCAAGGCCCGCGTCAGCGAGCGTACCTGTCCGACCGACCGTGCCTTTGTGTCACTCACGGGCTGGCTCCGCCGAAATGGAAATCTGTTCCGCTTATAGGAAGTCTTGCGCACAAGCGCAGCGAAAACTTTCCTTTCTGCGCGACCGCCGCGGCACCGGGACGCATGGCCCGCTGAGCCCTGCAGCCAGCGCGGGCACACCCGCAAAAGGCCGCGGACGGCCAAGCCTGCGATCAATTCCGATCGGCATCGGCATGGAGAACTGCACGCCAGCCGAAGAGCTGGCACAGTCTCGCGGAAGATTCCGAAAAGACGCGCTTTCCCACTGGTGCAGCCATTGGCCACGCGCAAGTCGGAACGAGTCGCAGCCCGGTCATGTCGAGGACGCGGGCCGAAGCAGGCGGATGCTATCGCGCGCCGGAGGCGCTCCACGAAAATCGGGCTTGCGCCGGTTGGGCTCGCTGTCGTGACAGCGAAACTGTCGGCGGCTGGCCGGCTCGCGGCGCAAGCGAGTCAACCCTGGCCGAAGTCGGGTCTCGCAGATGGTTCTTGCGTCGGGCGCGTAAGGGCCGCGTCACGCGACCACAAGCCGACCCTGAAGGCCGTTGATCACGCTCCCTGCCTCTGACGCCAGATTTCCCGCACAGTCGGGATTTGCGATCGGCGCACCCGATTCCGCAAACAACCCGGTCCCGGGACTTAACCGGCCCGCTCGGACCGAACGAAGTCGAGCACGCGTTCGATCTCATCCAGTAGGCTCGCGGTCTCGCACCGAATCGCCGAGGAGTCCTCCGCCTGTGCAGCGATGGCGTTCACCCGCTTCGCGCTCTCCTGCACCTGCGTCGCGCCAACGGCGCCGGCGACCGACATCAGGACGTGCGTAGCGGATCGAACCTGGTCCATGGCACCAGACTCGAGTCCGTGCTGCAGGCCATTCCGTGCGCTCACGAGGTCGGCCTCGACCTTGTCGAGCAACTCCGCCATTGCGGACGCGCCGATCGCGTCAGCCAGCGAGTCATATATGCCGCGATCCACCGCAGGCGCATCGACGAGTGTTGTGGCCGGCCCGTTCCCGGACTCCTCCTTCACCTGTCCTGCCCTTCGGGACATGTATCGCTGGATGTCCTCGCCGAACTGCTCGATGGAGGTGATCGGCTTCGCGATGATGCCGTCGGCACCCGCTGCCTCGATCGACGCCCTGTGTTCCCGCATCACGTAGGCCGTAAGGGCGATCATTGGCGTCTCCGCCCGCGGCGCAGACGTCTGTCGGATCCGACGCATCACATCGATTCCGCCGACCCGCGGCATCTCGATATCAATGAGCATCACGTCGAAGTCGTCCTGCTCGGCGATCTCGAGGGCCTCGGCCCCGTCCCTTGCCAGCGTCACGGAAGCTCCAAGGTTCTCCAGCATCTGGGCCGCGACCAGCTGATTCGTCGGATTGTCCTCGGCGAGGAGTATTCGTACCCCGGACAATGTCATCCGCACCTCCCGATTCCGGCGAGCCCGTCGGCATGCCCGACGCCCCGGCCTCTCGCGGCCCTTTGGCGCCACGCCGCACTGCGATACGGGCCGGTCACCACGGAGACTTTTGGCCAAGCAGGATGAAGCGTCATACGATCTCGCTCTCACCGCGGCGCCGGACCCTGAGGGCGTTCTCCAGGGACTCGCTGGTGACTGGCTGGCTGCAGACCGCCTCGAATAGACTGACGGCAGACGGCGCGCCGATGGCAATCAAACGCGCCCCGGGATGATCCGCGCGCATGGCCGCCGCCTGCGCAGCCTCATCCTCGCCGCCGGCCTCGAGCAGGACAACGCTAACCCGCTGAGCGCCGAGGCTCTCGTTCCAGAGCTCATGCCCCAGGCGCCGCACGAGCGCACCGAGAACCGCCTGGACAGTGACAGATCCAGCTTCGAGGCGCACGCACTCAACCCCACCCTCGATTACTTGAAGCGGAACCGAGACCGAAAGGGTCGCGCGGCCTTCCGTTGCGCGCCGGAGTTCAAGGGACCCGCCCATCATGGCAATCAGATTCCGACCGATAAGCGGGCCGAGCGCGTCCGAGGCGAAGTCGTCGTACTCACTAGCCTCGCGGTCGAGCATGGACTCAGGCTGCCATCCCGGCAGCTCGCTGTACTGCACGGCGGCGTCAATTTCGAAGACAGGCCCCCCGGCGCCGGGGCGGATGACCAGGCGGACGTCCTTTGAACCCACGTTTTCGACCAAGTAGGTGATGAAATGGCCGAGGGCCTGGCGCAGCCGCGCGAGGTCGCCAACCACCCAGCGCGGCAGGCCTTCGGAGAGCTCGACACGCAGCGAAGCGCCCTCGCGCTGAAGCGTGGGGCCGA
Source organism: Pseudomonadota bacterium (assembly GCA_041641715.1). GTDB lineage: Bacteria > Pseudomonadota > Alphaproteobacteria > Rhodobacterales > Rhodobacteraceae > Thermohalobaculum. The sequence goes on along the minus strand of JBEPXW010000011.1, from coordinate 7,234 downwards.
AAGTCTCCTCGACCGCGCGAGTCAAGCTCGCCAGCTCGAACATGTCGCGGTCCAGAACCAGCGATTCGCTCTGAAGATCGGAGAAATCGAGGATGTCACCGAGAAGCGTGCTCATCTGTCGGCCGGACCGCTCGGCCCGCTCGACGAGGCGGAGCTGGCGGTCCGTCAGCGAGCTTTGCCGCACCAGCGCAAGAAGGCCCAGCACGCCGTTCATCGGCGTGCGGAGCTCGTGGCTCATCATGGTCAGGAACTGCGATTTTGCCCGGCTCGCGGCCTCGGCGCGCTCGGCGAGCTCGGCGCTCTCGGCGGCCATCCGGCGGTACCGCCGGGTCTCGATCAGCATGAGCCCGATCAGGACCAGGGCCAGGACCAGCGCCCCCATGCTGGCGAACGACGTCAGCCGGGCGCTCGTACGGACATGCTCGCGCACGTTGGCCAGCCGGATCTCCTCCGACTGCAGAACCTCGACCGAGAGCGCACGCAGATGCGCGCCCGCAGCCGAGAACTCGGCGAGGATCCGCCGGGTCCGCGCCTCGTCGACCGGGCGCGACAGGTTGACGATCGTCTCCTCGTGCTTGTCCAGGAGCCCGCGCAGCTCCCGGATGACCTGCCGCTCGGTGTCGTAGCGGGCGATGCGGCGGCCAACATCGCCCTCCTCGAAAAGGGCCACGCGGCTCCAGAGGATGTCGAACCGCTTGTTCACTTCGGCGCTCGTCACCGAATCGTCCCCGAGGGCGTAACGGCCAAGCGTGGCCATGAAACGGGCCAGTTCGGCCTCGCTCTGAGAAGCGTCCCAGAAAATGCTCTCCTGACTCGACTCGCGGAGGCCCTCGAGGTCCTTGTACTGCGCCAGGAAGCCCACGGCCCCCAGCGCGATCAGGCCGACCAGCGCGCTCGCCGCAAGACTTCGCGTGATCCCGATGGAAATCTTCAACGCAACTCCATCGTCGTGAGCTGCCAGATCAGTCGCACGTTGTAGAGCGGATCCTGCAGCTCGGAATGGTCATCGAGTGGATACATGAGCCAGATGGGACCCTTGCCGCGCCGGGACAGGCGCTTGCCGTCGGCATAGAGCGCCAGGATGACGTCGTACTCGAAAAACTCCTCGACCGGGACGTCGACAGAATAGTCGTTCAGCGCGACGAGGTGCGCCGTCGTGGCGCCATTGGCGCCCACCAGCTCGACGACGTCGCGGGCGAGCGGGCCCTCGTACTCCACGACGCTGTCCGTAAACTCCGTGTTGGTTCGGACAGTGACCTGCGGCAGCGCAAGAAGGTCCTCCTCGGTCATCCGGACCTCAGGCGTATCGGGCGCGGCCTCGTTCCTGACGACCAGCATGGCGTCGCCCGTCGCCGCGGCTTCGCCGCCCGGGAGCGCAAGCAGAGCGGCGAGCAGCAAGGAACCGCCGAGCCGAAGCACGGATTCGCGAATCATGAGGGCCTCCCGTAGCCGAATGCGAACGAGCGGAGCGGATCCACGGCCTGCGCATTCCGCACGCAGCAACCCGAGCGCGGCAGCCTCCTTGGCCGCTCCGCCCCCCGATAGTCTCCGACGATTGCTAGGCGACAAATCGTTTCACTCGGGTTAACCGACCCGGCAGCGCCGTGCCTTGCGCGCCGGAGACGGGCCTGACCGAACACCGCCCTCAGCCTGACTGCCGAGGATAGCCAATCCCGCCCAGCGCCTCCGTTATCTCGTCCAGGATCGCCGGGTCATCGATCGTCGCCGGCATCGAGTAGGACTCGCCATCGGCGATCTTCACCATGGTGCCGCGCAGGATCTTGCCCGAGCGCGTCTTGGGCAGCCGCTGCACAACGACCGCCGACTTGAAGGCGGCAACCGGGCCGATCTCATCGCGCACGAGGCGCACGCATTCCTGAATGATCTCGTCATGGGTCCGGTCGCAGCCGGCGTTCAGGCAGACGAAGCCCATCGGCACCTGCCCCTTCAGTTCGTCCGCGACGCCGATCACCGCACACTCCGCCACGTCTGGATGACGCGCCAGCACCTCCTCCATGGCGCCCGTGGAAAGGCGGTGCCCCGCCACGTTGATGACGTCGTCGGTGCGCGCCATGATGTAGATGTAGCCGTCCTCGTCGATCAACCCCGCATCGCTCGTGTCATAGTAACCCGGGAACCGGCTCAGGTAGCTCTCGCGGAAGCGGTCATCCGCCTGCCAGAGCGTCGACAGTGTCCCCGGCGGCAGCGGCAGTTTCACCGCGATCGAGCCGAGCTCGTTCCGGGGCAGCTCGCGCCCGTCCTCGTCGTCAAGGATGTGGATCTCGTAGCCCGGCATCGGCACGGTCGGCGAGCCCACCTTCACGGGCAGGAGCTCGATCCCCACCGGGTTGCCCGCGATGGCCCAGCCCGTCTCGGTCTGCCACCAGTGGTCGATCACGGGCACGCCCAGCTTCTCCTGCGCCCACTCGATGGTCGGGGGGTCGGCGCGCTCGCCGGCGAGGAAGAGCGTGCGGAACCTCGAGAGGTCGTACTTGCCGATGAACTCGCCCTTCGGGTCCTCGCGCTTGATGGCGCGGAAGGCCGTCGGGGCGGTGAACATGGCGCTGACGTCGTGCTCCGAGATCACGCGCCAGAATGTGCCGGCATCGGGCGTGCCAACCGGCTTGCCCTCGAAGACGATTGTCGTGCAGCCGTAGAGCAGCGGCGCGTAGACGATGTAGGAGTGCCCGACGACCCAGCCGACGTCCGAGGCCGCCCAGTAGACCTCGCCCGGCTCCATGCCGTAGACGTTCTTCATCGTCCAGATCAGCGCCACCATGTGGCCCGCGTTCGGCCGCACGACCCCCTTCGGCTTTCCGGTCGTGCCCGAGGTATAGAGTATATAAAGCGGGTCGGCGCCGCCCACCGGCACGCATCCGGCCGGTTCGACGCCGTCCTGGAACGCTTCCCACTCGACGTCGCGTCCCTCGACCAGCGGCGCCTCCTCCGCCGGGCGCTGGAGGATGACGCAGAAGTCGGGCTTGTGGCGCGCCTGCTCGATGGCGGCGTCCACCAGCGGCTTGTACTTCACGACCCGGCCGGGCTCGAGCCCGCAGGAGCCGGCGATCACCGCCTTGGGCGTGGCGTCGTCGATGCGCACCGCCAGCTCGTGGGCCGCGAATCCGCCGAAGACGACCGAGTGAACCGCACCGATCCGGGCGCAGGCGAGCATCGCAACCAGGGCCTCCGGTATCATCGGCATGTAGATGATGACCCGGTCGCCCTTGGCCACGCCGCGCGCGGACAGCGCCCCGCCGAGCCGCGCGACACGATCCTGCAGCTCGGCATAGGTGATGGCCTGCTTCGCCCCCGTCATGGGGCTGTCGTAGATGATCGCAGCCTGTTCGCCCCGGCCGGCCTCGACATGACGGTCGACCGCGTTCCAGCAGGTGTTGCAGACTCCGTCGGCGAACCAGCGATAGAAGGGCGGATTGCTGTCGTCGAGCGCGCGTCTCGGCTTCTCTATCCAATCGACGGCCTCCGCCGCCTGTATCCAGAATCCCTCCGGGTCCGCCTTCCAGGCGTCATAGACGTCCCAGTAACCCATTTCCTTCCTCCCGCGATCTGGTGTGCCGTGTCCGGATCGTCGGCCGGCTCGAGTTCCCTATCAGGCGTAGTGCTGCACCGGCGTCCCGGCCAGTGCGGCGATGTTCAGAAGCCCCCGCGCCGTCACCGAGGGGCTGACGATGTGTGCCTTGTTCCCCATCCCCATGAGGATCGGCCCCACTTCCAGCCCGTTGGCGAGCTGCTTCAGGATGTTGCGCGCCCCCGAGGCGGCATCGACATTGGCGAAAATCAGGCAGTTCGCGGCGCCCTCGAGGCGTGAGTTCGGGAAGATGCGCGCCCGCAGGTCGGCGTCGAGCGCGTGGTCCGCATGCATCTCGCCCTCGTACTCGAAGTCCGCGCCTTGACTGTCCAGGATCTCGAGCGCCCGGCGCACCTTCTGCGCCGACTCCGAGTCGAGGCTGCCGAAGATCGAGTGGCTGAGGAGCGCCACCTTGGGAATGATGCCGAAGCGGCGCATGTGCCGCGCCGCCCCAATCGCCGTTGCGGCGATCTGGTCGGCCGTCGGGTCGTGATTGACCTGGGTGTCGGCGATGAAGATTACCCCCTGGTCGAGGATCACCGGTGATAGCGCACCGACAGGGTTGAGCTGGCTGTCCGAGCCGTCGGGAAGCCCGGCGATCATCTGTTCGACGTAGCGCAGGTGCCAGAGGTACTGGCCGAAGGTGCCGCAGATCAGGCTGTCCGCCTCGCCGCGATAGACCATCGTGGCGGCGATCACGGTGGCGTTGGTCCGCATGATCGTGCGCGCGAGGTCCGGGGTCACGCCCCGACGCTCGAGCCGCTTGTGGTAGGTCTGCCAGTATTCGCGATAGCGCGGATCGTCCTGCGGATTGACGGTCTCGAAATCCTTGTCGGGGACGATGTCGAGGCCGTGCCGCTCGACGCGATGCGCGATGACGTCCGGCCGGCCGATCAGAATCGGGCGGTCGATGCCCTCCTGCAGCATCGACTGGACGGCCCGCAGCACGCGCTCATCCTCGCCTTCGGCGAAGACAATGCGGCGCTCAGCGGTACGAGCGGCCTCGAAGACCGGTTTCATCAGCATCGAGGACCGGAAGACGGAGCCGTCGAGCTCGACTCGGTAGGCGTCGAGGTCCTCGATCGGGCGACGCGCGACCTTGGTCTCCATCGCGACGCGGGCCACATGGGTCGCCACTTGGCCGAGGAGGCGCGGGTCGAAGGGCTTCGGGATCAGGTACTCGCGCCCGAACACCATGCGCTCGCCACGATAGACGGCCGCTGCCTCGGCGGAGGAGGTCTTGCGCGCCAACTCGGCGAGGGCGCTGGCGCAGGCGATCTTCATCTCCTCGTTGATCTGCGTCGCGCCGACGTCCAGCGCGCCGCGGAAGATGAAGGGGAAGCAGAGCACGTTGTTGACCTGGTTTGGATAATCCGACCGCCCCGTGGCGACGATCGCGTCGGGGCGCACGGTGGTCGCCTCGTCTGGCCAGATCTCCGGTGTCGGGTTCGCGAGCGCGAAGATGATCGGGTCATGCGCCATCTTCGACACCATCTCCGCCGTCAGCGCCCCGGCCGCCGAGAGGCCGAGGAACATATCCGCGCCCTCGATCAGGTCCTCGAGCGCGCCCTCGTTCGAATCGCGCGCGTAAAGCCCCTTGGTCGCGTCCACCCCCGCCCGGCCCTCGCAGACCAGCCCGTCCTTGTCGAACAGCCAGACGTTCTCGCGCTTGAGCCCCATGTCGCAGAGAAGGTTGAGGCAGGCGATCCCCGCCGCGCCGCCGCCGGTCGAGGCGACCTTCACGTCCGCGAGGTCCTTCTTCGCCAGCAGCAAGGCGTTGATGGTCGCCGCGGCAACGACGATGGCGGTGCCGTGCTGGTCGTCGTGGAAGACGGGGATGCCCATCCGTTCCTTGCAGATGCGCTCGACCTCGAAGCACTCGGGCGCCTTGATGTCCTCGAGGTTGACCGCCCCGAAGGTTGGCTCCAGCGCAATGACGATCTCGGCCAGCTTCCTCGCGTCCCGCTCGGCCACCTCGATGTCGAAGCCGTCGATGTTGGCGAACTTCTTGAAGAGCGCGACCTTGCCCTCCATCACCGGCTTCGAGCCGTCCGCCCCGATATCTCCGAGCCCCAGTACCGCCGTGCCGTTCGAGATCACCGCCACCCGGTTTCCCTTACCCGTGTAGCGGTAGGCGTCGTCCTTCTCCGCCGCAATGCGCAGACAGGCCTCGGCGACGCCGGGGCTGTAGGCGAGGCTCAGATCGCGCTGGGTGGCCATCGGCTTGGTCACCCGGATCGCCAGCTTTCCCGGCGTCGGCAACTCGTGGTAGTTGAGCGCCGACTGCCTGAGCGCATCGTCCTTCTGCTGGCTCATGCTCTCGCTTCCGCTAACGTTTAGCCATCGGGAGCATATTCAGTTTTCCGGCCCGATGGCTACGGAAGATTGGCGGTCTCACCCGCCCCCTCGCGCCAGGGCGCAAGAAGCGCCGCCACCGCGGCGTGGGACGGCGCCTCCACCCCGGCCTGGCGGCCGAGCCGCACGACCGCGCCCGAGAGCCAGTCGAGTTCCAGCCGCTTGCCCGCCGCGAGGTCGTGCGCCATTGAAGCGCGCACCTCCGCCGGCATCTCCTCAGCCACGCCACGGGCCTTGTCGGCCGCGTCTTCCGCCAGCGCCACCCCGTGCGCCCGCGCCACGGCCGCCGCCTCCTCGGCAAGTCGGCCGAAAAGTGCCCAGAGCTCCGACGTCGCACGCACCGTGCCAAGATCCACCCGCGCCCCGGCCGTGGTGGCACTCAGCGCGGTCAAAAAGACGAATTTCTGCCAGAGGTCGATCCGCACGTTGCGCCGCTCCGGCGCATTGATGCCGGCGGCGCGGAACGCCTCGACGATGCGCGAGACCTCGGGGGCATTCTGCCCGCCATCGGGCCCGCCGATCAGAAAGTTGGACCTCGGCGTCGCCTTGCGGATGACCCCCGGCCCGGCAATGAAGGCCGAGATCTGGGCGACGCCCACCAGCGCGCGTGTCTTGCCAAAGGCCTCGGCCAGCATGCCCGTCGCCTCGACGCCGTTCAAGAAGGGTAGCGCGAGTGTTTCCTGCCGCACGGCGGGCCGCGCGGTATCTATCGCGGCGGCAAGGTCCTGGCCCTTGACCGTGAAGATGGCCACGTCCGGTGCGCCAAGTTCCTCCCCACGATCGGTCGCGACCGCGAGTTCAACCGTCGTGACCTCGTCGCCGTCCTCGAGCGTCAGTCCCCGCCCGCGGATTGCGTCGAGATGCGCGCCGCGCGCCAACACGGCCACCTCGTGGCCAGCGGCCGCCAGCTTCACGCCCAGGTAGCCGCCGACGCCGCCCGCGCCGATGATCGCGAACCGCACGGGCCTACTCCGCCGCCCGCGCCGGCGTGCGGCGGATCAGCTTCAGGATCTCTCTGGCGGCGGCCGGGATGTTGGTGCCCGGCCCGAAGATCGCCTTCACGCCCTTCTCGCGCAGGAAGTCGTAATCCTGCTGCGGGATCACGCCGCCGCAGATGACGATGATGTCGTCGGCCCCCTGCCCGGCCAGCGCCTCCATCAGCTTCGGCACGAGCGTCGTGTGCGCCGCCGCCTGGCTCGAGACGCCGATCACGTGGACATCGTTGTCGACGGCGTCCTGCGCCGCCTCCTCGGGCGTCTGGAACAGCGGCCCAACATCGACGTCGAAGCCGAT
>JBEPXW010000010.1:0-14514 GCA_041641715.1 Pseudomonadota bacterium | reverse complement strand
GGCGCAGAACATCTCAGCCTACATCCCCACGAACCTAATCTCGATCACCGACGGGCAGGTCTACCTCTCGCCCGACCTCTTCCAGAAGGGCCAGCTCCCCGCCATCGACATCGGCAAGTCCGTCTCGCGGGTGGGCGGCAAGGCGCAGCTCCCGGCCTACCGCGCGGTCGCCGGCGACCTCCGCCTCGCCTACGCCCAGTTCGAGGAGCTCGAGACCTTCGCCCGCTTCGGCACCCGCCTCGACGAGGAGACCCGCCGGAGACTCGAGCGCGGCCGCCGGGTGCGCGAGGTCCTGAAGCAGGCCGAGCACGACCTGCTTTCGGTCCCCGAGCAGATCGTCGTGCTGCTGGCGACAACGCAGGGGCTATTCGACGACGTGCCGGCCGAGCGTGTCACCGAAGCGGAGGCCGACCTGCGCCGCGCCCTCGCCGAGGAGGCGCTGGAACTCAGCGACCGCATCGCCGGCGGCGAGATGCTCGGCGACGAGGACCGGGAGACGATCCTCGGCCTCGCCAGCCGGGCGCTCGAGCCGCACACCGGGTGAGGGCGCGATGGAGACCCTCGAGACCCTCGGTCGGCGGATCGCGACGACGAAGGACCTGCGCGCCATCGTCCGCACCATGAAGTCGCTCTCGGCCGTGAGCATTCGGCAGTACGAGCGCGCCGTCGAGGCGCTCCGCGACTACAGTCGCACCATCGAGATGGGGCTCCGGGTCGTACTCCGCCGGAGCGGCGCCCCGGTGCCCCCGACCGTGCGGCAGGACGGCGAGACCGTCGCCATCGTCTTCGGCTCGGACCACGGCCTCTGCGGCCGCTTCAACCGCGAGGTCGTCCGGCACGCTCGCGAGGCGGTGCGCCGGGGCCGGGCGGGCCGCGGCGAGACCGTCTACCTCGTTGCCGGGGCCCGGGCCGCCGCCCAGCTCGAGGCGGCCGGCGAGCGGCTCGGCCGGAGCTTCCTCCTGCCGGGCTCCGTCGCCGGGCTCACCGGCACGGCGCAGGACATCCTGCTCGAGCTCGACGCCCTGCGCGCCGAGCGCCACGTCGCGGGCGTCCTCGTCTTCGGCAACATTCGCACCGAGGGCAGCACCGCCTCTCCCCGCGGCGCCCAACTGCTTCCCCTCGATCCCCGCTGGCTCCGCCGCCTCGTCGAGGAGCCCTGGCCGTCGCGCGCCCTCCCGACCTTCACCATGGAGCCCGAGGCCCTCTTTGCCGCGCTCGTCCGTCAGCACCTTTTCATGGGGCTGTTCCGCGCCGGGGCAGAATCGGCGGCCAGCGAGCATGCGACGCGCCTCGCCGCGATGCAGGCCGCCGAGCGCAATATCGAGGATCACCTCGCCGAGATGAGCACCGACTTTCGTCGCCTGCGCCAGGCGTCGATTACCGAGGAGCTGGTCGACGTTGTCGCCGGCTTCGAGGCGCTGCAAACGGCGGGTAACGGCCGTGTCTGACGCGCCTGCGACGTTTCAGGCTTGACGGATCCGGGGCTGATTGCAGATGCGCGTTGCGCGGCAAGTGGCGCACATGACCTGCGTCAATGACGTCGAACGTCGCGCGAGATTAGGATTATTAATAAGGCTGTGACTCCCGAGCGCCTCGATCCCTCGGCGCCGCACGTGACTGATGCCCGCTTTTGAAAAGGAGAAGCAATGATCGGCAAAATCCTTGTGCCTGTCGACCTGCACCGTGAGTCGTCTTGGCGGCGAGCCCTCCCGGTCGCCGCCGATCAGGCGGGATTTTACGGTGCTAGGGTCATTTTGCTCTACGTTGAGCCAGGCGCGTGGCCCATGGAGGCAGAGCCTAACGAGGACGACGACCGGCTAAGCAGGCTACGCACACTTGCCGAGGAGCATTTCGGAGATGCGCCCGGCGTGGACGTTCGGGTAAGGCACCACAATTCCGTTCATCGGTGCATTCGCGAGGTGGCATCGGACGAGGCAGTGGACCTGATTGTCATGAATTCCCACGACCCTGGCTTTCGCGAGTCCGTTCTGGGATCCAATGCCGTTGAGATCGTTCAACACGTCCCTTGCTCGGTACTCGTGGTTCGGTGAGTCAATACCCTCCTGCGGCAAGCCATGCAGCGCGCTCGCGCGACGCAGCATTTCGGGCATGCCGCGCCCGCGATTTTCGTTCGGGGCAGGGTGGTTGGCTAGGTCATCCGAACGGCCAGGAACATTGTCCCCGCAAGATCTCGCCAACGACCGTTTGTTCATGGACGGCCCGCCAGATGATCATGGCTTTACCATGGTGAGCAACGGCATGGAAAACGAGCAGTCCGAAAACGGCGAGCCGACGCTCCGCGAGAAGGTTGCATATCTTTCCTCGCCCGAAGCTTACCCGTCCGCGAAAACGGTCACGGTGAAGGAAACGCGCATGGCTTGGGTATTCCTTGCCGGTGACCACGTCTACAAGATGAAAAAGCCCGTACTTTATCCGTATCTGGACTACAGCACCCTCGAAGCGCGCCAGCGGGTATGCGAGGAGGAGGTGCGCCTCAACCGTCGACTGGCCCCTGACGTCTATCTCGGTGTCGCGCGCCTGACGCGGGAGTCTAAGCGCGGCCTCGTTATTGATGGCCAGGGTGACGTCGTCGACTGGTTGGTCGAGATGCGCCGGCTGCCGCATGCCCTTTTCCTCGACAACGCGATTCATAAAGGAGCGGTTTCGGTGACGGCGATCAAGACGTTCGCCGAGCGCCTGGTCCAATTCTATAGCGATGCGGCCTCGATCGCACTCAATCCGGCCGAGCGCGTTGCCGCGCTGGACGCCCAATTGGAACAAGGCCTCGAGGTTCTGGGACAAGAGAGGTTTGCGTCGCTCGCAGCGGCGCGGGCAGGTATTCTCGATAGCCTGAAGGATATCCTTCGTTGCTGCCCGGAGCTCGTAAGCGAACGTGTTGAGGCGGGTCGGATCGTTGAGGGGCATGGCGATCTTAGGCCTGAGCACGTGTGCCTCACCGACCCTCCTGTCATAATCGATTGCCTTGAATTCTCTCGCCAGCTGCGCCTCGTCGATCCCTTCGATGAGCTCTCCTTTCTGACGATGGAGTGTGACGCCCTCGGCGCGCGATGGCTCGGCCCTCTCCTAATCGACCGCGTTGCTTCCGGGCTGAATGACCATCCGCCAGAGCACGTGCTGGCATTCTACCGGGCCTACCGGGCTGCGCTGCGCGCCCGGCAGGCGCTGGAGCATCTGCTCGAATCCGATCCGCGCACGCCGGAGAAGTGGTGGCCTAAGGCGGAAGCCTATTTCGATGAAGCGGAACGTGCGCTCGTCAGCCTTCGTCGCCGAGCAACTCGAGCAGGGAGTCGTCCTGGTGGAGGCGGCGGATAGCGTCGGCGAAAAGGGGTGCGGCGCTCACAACCTCGAGCCGATCGGTCGCGAGATCAGGGGGAAGGCGGAAGGGGGGGACGGTGTCCGTGACCAACCAGCGGTCAACTTCGGGCTGCTGAAGCGCGGCTGCGGCGTTGCCCGTGAACAGGCCGTGCGCGGCGAGAGCGATAATCTGCCGGGCCCCTCGCTCGCGCAAGGCTACGGCGGCACGTAGCATGGTGCTTCCGGAGCTGACGAGATCGTCGACCACGATGGCCGTGGTATCGGCGACCTCGCCGACGAGCAGATCGCCGCTGACGACGCCCGCGCTGCGGCGCTTTTCCATAAAGGCCGAGCGGGCGACCCGGCCGGTGTCCATTTCCAGCATCTCGCGGAAGAGTTGCGCACGCTTTACGCCGCCCGGGTCCGGCGAGGTGACGGTGAGCGCACCGTCATCCAGCGTCGGGGCCAGATGGCGGATGAAGAGGCGGCGCGTGTCGAGGTGCCACGTGCCGCAGCGGAAGGCATTCTGAAGTGCGACAATGTTGTGGACCTCGAGCGTCACGATCGCATCTGCGCCGGCAGCTTCGATCAGTTCCGCCATGTAGCGCGTCGCGACGGGGTCACGCGGCTTAGTCTGCCGATCCTTCCGTGCGTAGGCGAGGTAGGGAATGACGGCCGTCACGCGCCCGACGCCACCCTGCCGCAGGGTGCCAAGAAAGAAGAGCAGCCGCAGCAACTTCTCATTGGCGCTTACTTCGGGGCCTCCGTGAAGGCTCTGGATCACATAGGCGTCCGTTCCGCGCACGGACTCGAGCGGACGCGCCTTATGTTCGCCATCCTCGAAGGAGCGCTCCTCATGTGCGGCGATCGAGAGTCCGAGATGCCCGGCAATTCGCTCGCCGAAGCTCCGTGTCGCGTCAAGGGCGAAAAGGCGCAACATTGTCTTGGTTTCTCCATCGTATAGGCACGTCGGCGCTCTGCCCATTAACTGGGTGCGGTAGGTTTGCGAAAAACAGACTAGCGCGATACAGCCCAGCCCGACATGATCTTGCGCAAGTCCGGGGTTACCGCCGCACCCGGCAATTGAATGATCTGAGTCAATGCCCGCATCTGCCAGCCGATGTTGATTGTGCGAACGAGTCATGAGGAGGCGAACCATGTACAAGACCATCCTGGTGCCGATCGACCTGAGCCATCCGGAACCGGGCAAAAAGATCCTGCGGCTGGCCCAGGAGATCAGCGGGTCGGACAGCCGCATCATCATGCTGAACGTGCTGCCGGAGATCCCGGCATTCGTCGAGGCGGAAATGCCCGAGGCCGTTCTGAAGAGAAATCTCGACAACGCACTCTCCGAGCTGCAGGCGTTCGGAGAAGCGTCCGGGGCGGAAGCTGCCGTCAAGTACGGACATGCCCCCACGGCGATCCTCGAGCACGCCGAGGAGGTCGGCGCCGACCTCATCATCATCGGGTCGCACCGGCCTGGGTTTCAGGACTATTTCCTCGGCTCCACGGCGGCGCGGGTTGTACGGCATGCGCGGTGCGCTGTCTTGGTCGACCGCTGAGGCTGCGACCGCGATCGCGGTCCTCTTCGGGCTGCTTGCCCCTTTCGGCGGCGTGCTCGGAACAACCGGTGGCGCTGTGCTCCCAGCTCGCTAAGAGCTTTCCGGGCGATCGTCCGTCAGGGACGCCGCGGCCGATCGAAGCATCTCGGCATCCGTCTCCGGTAGCGAGGTGTTGATCGGCATTCCGGTGCCGAGTTCGAACCCTCCAGGACGGCTTGTGATGGGAACGATCCTGAGGTGCCAGTGGGCATGGGGCGCCCCGACATCCGCGACCGTGCCCGACTCCACAACATAGTGGTAGGGCGGGCTGTCAAGCACGGTCGCCAGCCTCGCGAGCGTACGCTTGAGCATTTCACCGAGGTCGGCCAGTTCGTCATCCGCGGCCTCGTCAAAAGAGGCCTGATGGCGCGTGGGGACAATGCGCTGATCGAAGGGACAGGCTGCGGCGAACGGGACTAGTGCCGCGAAGTGGTCCGAGACGTCGACTACGCGTTGCCCGTCCTCGAGTTCGCTGGACAAGACCTCGCAGGTTACGCATCGACTCGCGCGCTCGTGATGTTCGCGCGCCCAAGCGCTCGCCGCGGCCAGTCGCGGTGGTACAAGCCCGGTGGCGATCAGCTGGGAGTGCGGGTGCGGCAGCGATGCGCCGCCATGCTCACCCCGATTGCGGAATATGACGACAGCTTGGATGCCGGGCTGCGCGATGCGCTCGGCGTAGCGCCGTCGATAGACCCGCAAGATATCTGCCAGTTCGTCCGATCCGAGCGACGCTGGTTCGGCGTCGTGACGTGGTGTGTCGACAATCACCTCGTGGTAGCCGTGGCCGGGTACGGCCAGGTACGGAAAGCCTTCGGCCGACGCTGCCTCGGTTTCGGGGCGCAGCGCTGGGTACTTGTTCGGCAGAACGCGCGCGCGCCACCCTGGCGGCTCGGCTAGCGGCGTCTCCTCGATGATCCCGGGCAGCATGTGCTCGTTGCCGGGGCAGAAAGGGCAGTCGCGAGCGTAGCCGGGACGGCGCGCGTCCTGCACCTCGCGCTTGCGCGGCAGGCGGGGGCGTTGGCCACGCTCGGGGGCGACGATCACCCAGGCGCCGGTCAGGCTGTCCTGGCGAAACGCGCTCACGGATCAGGCTCAAGGTGCGGTTTTAGTGGCTTCGCCGCTTCTGCATTCGCGACATGGCGCTTCACCTGGACGAAGCTGTCGGGGCTGACCGAAATCGAGTCGATGCCCCAAGTCACTAGGAACTCGGCGAAAGCCGGGTGATCGCTGGGCGCCTGCCCGCAAAGCCCGACCTTCGCCCCGGCCATGTGCGCCCTCGCGATCACCTCGCGGATCATCCACTTCACCGCCTCGTCCTGCTCATCGAAGAGCTCGGCGAGCATTTCGGAGTCCCGGTCGACGCCAAGTGTCAGCTGGGTAAGGTCGTTGGAGCCGATCGAGAAGCCGTCGAACCGATCTGCGAACGCGCCGGCGAGGATCACGTTCGAAGGGATTTCGCACATGACGTAGACCTCTAGCCCGGCCTTTCCGCGCTCAAGTCCATTCTCCGCCATTGCCGCGAGAACCCGGTCGGCCTCCTGTACCGAGCGGCAGAATGGGATCATGACGACGACGTTCCTGAACCCCATCTCCTCCCGCAGGCGCCGGATTGCGCGGCACTCTAGCGCAAAGCCATCGCGGTAGCGCTCGGAGTAATAGCGCGAGGCGCCGCGGAAGCCGATCATCGGGTTCTCTTCCTCCGGCTCGAACTCCGCGCCACCGATCAGGTTGGCGTATTCGTTGGTCTTGAAGTCGCTCATGCGCACGATGACCGGCGCCGGATGGAAGGCCGCGGCGATTCGGCCGAGAGCGCGGGCGAGATGGTCGACGAAGTACCGGGGTTTGTCGGCGTACCCAGAGGTGAGCTCCGCGATCCTCGCCTTCGCCTCCCGGTCTTCCAGCGCGTCGTAGCGGATCAAGGCCATAGGATGCACCTTGATCTGGTTGTTGATGACAAACTCCATGCGTGCGAGCCCGACGCCGTCCACGGGCAGTCGCCACCACCGGAACGCCGCCGAGGGATTGGCGAGATTCAGCATGACCTTTTTGCGCGTCTCGGGGATGTCGCCCAGGTCCAGGTCCTCGACCTCGTAGGTGGCGATGCCGTCATAGACGAAGCCCTCGTCGCCCTCGGCGCAGGAGACGGTGACCTCCTGCTCGTCATGGAGGACGTGAGTGGCATCCCCTGTGCCGACGATGGCCGGCAGACCCAACTCGCGGCTCACGATCGCCGCGTGCGAAGTGCGCCCGCCGTGGTCTGTGACGATCGCCGTAGCCCGCTTCATGATCGGCACCCAGTCTGGGTCCGTAGTGCCGGTCACGAGCACGGCGCCATCGACGAAGCGCGCGATATCGCGCGCGCTCTCGATCACGCACACATTTCCCGCGACCACGGCGTCGCCGATGCTGAGGCCCGAGGTGACCAGCTTCCCCTTCTCCCTGAGCCGGTAGGATCTGAGGGCTTCCGCCTCGCGCCTGGACTGGACAGTTTCGGGCCGCGCCTGGACGATGAAGAGCGCGCCGCTCTCGCCGTCCTTCGCCCACTCCATGTCCATCGGCTGACCGTAGTGGGTCTCGATGGTCGTGGCCCAACGCGCCAAAGCTAGAATTTCATCGTCCGCGAGCACGAATGCCGTCCGCTCGGACTTGGATGTAGGGACGTTCTTCGTGGGCCCGTCCCCATCACCGGCATAGACCATCTTCTGCGCCTTGGCCCCCCGACGCTTCTCAATGATCGGCGAGAGGTCGGGGTCGTCGAGCAGCGGCTTGAAAACTCCATACTGGTCCGGATCGACGCTACCCTGCACGACATTCTCGCCCAGGCCCCAAGCCGCGTCTATCACGACCACCTTGTCGAAACCGGTCTCGGTGTCGATGGAAAACATCACGCCGGCGCCTCCGACATCCGAGCGCACCATGCTCTGCACGCCGACCGAGAGCGCAACTTGGAGATGGTCGAAGCCCCTGGTCTGGCGATAGCTGATGGCTCGATCGGTGAAAAGCGAGGCATAACAGCGACGGCACGCGTCGAGCAGAGACTGCTCGCCACGGATGTTCAGAAAGGTTTCCTGCTGGCCGGCGAAGCTTGCCTCCGGCAGATCCTCGGCCGTGGCGCTGGAACGGACCGCGACATCCGCCACATCCTTGCCGCTCCGCTCGCAGAGCCTGGCGTACGCCGCCCGGATCGCCTCGGCAGTCTCGTCCGGCCAATCGCCCTTGAGGAAGGTACGGCGGATCGTCTCGCCGGCCTCGGCGAGCTTGATCCTGCCGCTGGCCATATCGGCGAGCGTCGATTCGATCGCGTCCTTCAGCCCGTTCACCTCGACGAAGCGCCAATAGGCGTCCGCCGTCGTGGCAAAACCAGGCGGCACACGGACGCCGTTCTCGCCCAGCTTCTGCACCATCTCGCCGAGTGAGGCGTTCTTGCCGCCGACACGGCCCACGTCGCCGCGGCCGAGTTCCTCGAACCAGATGACCTCTGGTGTATCGGTCGTCATTCTAATCTCCCGTCGCTCAGACTCCGGGGCCGCCTCTCAACCGGAAGCTCGGCTCAAAGGCGCCCATGAGGTCCAGCCAGTCCTCCATCAGGCGGGTCAGGAGGAATCGCTCGCGCACGGTCTCGCGCGCCCTCTCGCCAAGCTGCCGGCCGAGGTCGGGGTCCTTCAGGATTCGCACGATCCGGTCGGCCGCCTCCTCGACGCTGTCGACGAGAAAGCCGTTCCGGCCGTCATCGATCTGGTGGCGGATGCCGCCGACATTGCCGCCGATCACGGCGGCGCCCTTCCACATGGCTTCGGTCACCGTGAGGCCGAAACCCTCGCGCAGCGATTTCTGCAGCACGACTGCGGCGCGGCGCTGGAGCGCGTTCACCAGCGCCGTGTCCTGCACGGAAAGGATCCGGATTCGCTCATCGCGACATGCGCAGAGCGACTCGAAGAGTTCGCCACCTTCCGGGTCGTCCGTGGCGACGTTGCCGACCAGCACAAGGGTGGCGTCGACCTCGTTCCGTGCGATCCGGAAGGCGTCGATCACGCCCTGCGGGTCCTTCCATTTGTCGAAGCGCGAGATTTGTACGACGAGCGGCAGGTCCGTCGGAATGTCGTAATGGTCGAGCCGGTCCTCGATCTCATCATCGGAGAGCTCGGCGTTTGTGGTCGAGAACGGGTTGATCGCGGGCATGATGAAGCGCTGCGCTGGCGCGACCTTCTGGGCGTACTCGGGCAACGATAAGACCACTGCGTCGTAACGGTCGATGAAACGGCGCAGATAGGACCACAGCTCCGGATCGGGGCGGGTCAGGTCGACGTGGCAACGCCAGATCCACGGCACCTTCTTGCGGTAGTGGCAGATCAGCGGCAGCGGCTGTGGGTCGTGCACGATGACCATCTCGTGGTCGAGATGAATCCGCGCGGCGTTCTCGAATACAACCTCCTCGTAGATGTCGCGCTTGAGTTCGCTCAGATTTATTTCACCGCCCTGAAGCGCGTTGTGCATCTTCTTTGTGACGCTGAAAAAATCTGGGCGGCCCTGGATCAATCGCCAGCCACATTCGATGCCGCTGGCGTTCATCAAGAGCGTGAGCGACGAAAGGATCTCAGCGACGCCACCGCCATAGTATGTCGAATTCACGTTGACAACGTGGATGTCACGGAGCTGACGGGCCTTCTGAAGCAGGCGTTCCGTCTGATTAGCCCCAATCAGAGGTTCGTAGTCCTCGATGGACGTCAACCGGAAGGGTCGTATGTCGGCAGCCTGGCTATCCAATCCGTTCCGTCCTTCAGCAGTACTCTCCCGGCGAATTTTTCGCCCGGGGGCCGGACGATCGTCACACGGCGATCCGTCCAAGGGCCATTACCCTGCCGGTCACTATCCCAAACTCGGCCGTGCAGCTGCAATCCCATCGAATCGCCATTCCGCACAGCCTAGGTCCAGATGCGATGGGCGCCCGGCTTCAGCGTCGCACGGCGGCGGTAGCGGCGGCGAAGCGATGTTATACGCGGCCCCTTGGACACGGCTTGATCCCGATCAAGGTCAACCCCAGTGCGCTATCATCTCGTCGTATTTTGCCGAGGGCCGACAGGCCGATGGGCCTATTCTGGAAGCATGCTGTGTCAACAAGGCGACAATTGCGTAATTCGTAAGCTGTCAGGCGGTCCTGCCAGTGCTTGCCTGAGCGCGGCATGTACATGAGCCCGTTTTGTCGCCCGCCGGTCATTGACCCGTCGTGTGCTGTGCGACCTGCGCGGCATGAAGCGGCTCCACCCGCCCAGTCCGGGTCGCTCAATCATGAAGTTCCCTCATTAAAACTCTCAACCCCCTGCAAGCTCGAATTGCAGTGTTGCAACAATGGAAACTTGCCGATGCAGTACAGAGCCTAGGCCAGTGCTAGCCTGCTTGCTGTCCAGATCGCGCTCCGGTTACGAACCCGAGGCCGACAGCCGTAAGCAAACCGTTTCCGGACAGATACCCTTCAACCCGCGACCCGGAAACGCCGCGGGCAGCGCCTCCGCCGGCATACAGATTTGGAAGCGGCATCCCGTTCCGCGCCAAGACTCGGCCTTGGGCATCGACGCAGAGACCGCCTTGTGTGTGGAAGAGCGCGCCGGTCACCCGGATTGCATAAAGCGGGCTGGTGAGCACCGGCTTCGACGAGAAGTCGCGACCGAACGGGTCGGACTCGACACGGTCATGGCATGCCGCCACCCGCGCGAGCGTCTCATCCAGCGCAGTCGACGAGACTCCGATGCGGGACGCGAGCTCGGCGGTGTCCTTGCCGCTTTGAATGGCGCTCGCGGCGACCGCCTCGCGGTAATCCGGAAATCCCATGCCGATCTCGTGAAGGCGGTCGTCATAAATGTTCCAGGCAATGCCGCCCGGTTGGCCGAGCACCCGGACGGCCTGCTCGGAATAGCCTACGTGCTCGTTGGAGAAGCGCCTGCCCTCGGCGTTTACCTGTATGCCCCCCTCCATCATGAGCGCCCAGGTAATCAGGATGCCGTGGGGGTGGGCCAGCGAGCCGTGCCCCTGGTATGCGCCTAGATCCTTCATCGCGGCGCCCAGCGCACGGCCCCAGACCAGGGCGTCACCGGTGTTCCCGGGGTGGCCATAGTACGGGGCTTGAGCGATCTCGGGGATGTGCTCGGACACCAGCTCGGGGTTCCCACCGTAGCCGTTGCAGGCGAGGATGACGGCTCTGCAGCCGATGCTCTCGGTCGAACCGTCGGGGCGGGTCACGGTGACGCCCGTGATCCGGTTCGAATCCGTCACGTGCAGGGTCGTGGCGCGGGCATTCGTCACGATCGGCAGTCCGGCGGTGTCGGCCGCTGCCATGAGCCGAGCCATGAGCGCCGCGCCGGTCTTCTCCGGGACCGCATGCATACGGTGCCGCGAATGGCCCGGGTAAAGGAAGTCGTCCAGGACCCGCCACTCGAGCCCGTGCTCGTCAGCCAGCCATTCGAGGGCCGGGCCGATCTGCTCGGTGACCGCCCTCACCACCGCCGGGTCGGCGCCATGCGCCGCCTTCCTCTGGATGTCGGCGGCGAAGTCGGCCGGCGTATCCTGCACGCCGATGGCGCGTTGGAACCGGGTGCCGGGAGCGGGGATGAAGCCGGACGACATGGAAGTCGAGCCGGTCGGGCGCGGGTCGCGTTCTAGGACGATCGCTTCGGCGCCGGCCTCGAGCGCGCGGAGCCCGGCTGTCAGGCCGCAGGCACCCCCGCCGATTACGACGACGCCACTGTCGATGTCGAAGCGACCGGGGGGCGGGTCGACGGAGACCATGGTTCAGCGGCCCTCGATCCAGTCGAGGGCCTCCGCGCAGCTCGTGACCTCGGAGATGGTCCCGAGATCGGCGATCGCCGTCTCGTGGACTCCGCTTCTGAAGGCGGCGCAGCCGTCGGAGAGAACCGTGGTCGCGTAGTCCCTCACGTGGGCGTCGCGCACCGTCGAGGCGACCCCGCCATTTGTGACGATGCCGCCGAAAACGAGGTGCCGTACTCCGGCGCGGTCGAGCGCGAACTTCAGCCGGCTCATGTAGAAGGCGGAGTAGGCGACTTTCTCGATGCCGATATCGGCGGGTCGCAGCGCGTCGACCAGCGCGTGGCCCCAGGCACCGGGAAGGAAGTCGCCCTTGCCGAGGAACGGGCGCAGCTTTCTAAGGTGGTCGAGAATGAAAGGCTCGCCGCCCTTCCCCGGTACCAGGGTGAAATGTGTCGAGACGACCCAGCCTCCGGCCTTGCGCATTGCTTCGACGAGCGGGGAAAGCCGGGCCGGCAGTGCGGCGATGGCGTCGGATGTCTGCCCCGCCCGGCCATAGGCGCCTTCCGGATGGATGAAGTCATTCTGAAGGTCGACCAGCACCAGCGCGGTCGTCGAGGCGTCAAAGGTCTGCATCGTCGGATCGCGAGATGATGAGGTTGCCAAAAAAGTCGACTCGGCCGGTCAGACCCGGGTCGATCAGGATCGTCGTGTCCGGCTGCTCGAGGATGGCCGGGCCGGGGATCAAGACGCCGCGAGGGAGGTCTAGGCGCTCATAGATCGGCACGGTGTGGTCGGCCGCGTCGATTCGCACCTGCCGGGTGCCGCGCCGGCAGTCCTCGAGCGTTCCTTCGGGCGGGGCGAAGACACCCATGTCGAAGCGCGGGCGCCGACCGGTGACCGCGACGCGGTAGTTCAGGACACGGACGGGGATCGCCTCCAGGATCCGGCCATAGGCGACGCGGTAGGCGGAATCGAAGGCAGTCTGGATGCTCTCGCGCGTGAAGGGCGCGCCGGCGTCCAGCGGTACGGCCACGGTGTGCGTCTGCCCGAGATAGAGCATGTCGAGTTCGAACCCGCACTCGATCCGCTCGAAGCCAACTCCGGCGCGTGCGAGCAGCGCCTCGGTCTCGTCGGCCACGGCCCGCATCTCACGCTCCATGGCCTCGCTGTCCAGGTCCGAAAGCAGGCAGTTCACCGTTTGCACCCGGTCGTGCCGCATGTCGGCGACCACGCAGCCGAGCGCCGAGGTGACGCCGGGGAAGGGCGGCACGATGGCCGAGCCAAGGCCGACGTCGCGGATCAGGGCGCCGGCATGCAGCGCGCCGCCACCGCCGAAGGGCATGGCGGCAAAATTCGCGGGGTCGTGGCCGCGCTCGATCGAAACCAGCCGGATCGCCCCCGCCATCCGGGCATTGGCGACCTTGAGGACCGCCTCGCCCGCCTCGACGATGCCAAGGCCGAGGGGCTCGGCAACGTGGGCCCGAATCGCCTCGCGCGCCGCCTCGAGATCCAGGCGCTCCAGCTTGCCGCCGATCGGCCGCTCTGCGTTGATGCGCCCCAGAATGAGATTGGCGTCCGTTACCGTCGGGCGGTCGTTGCCTTGCCCGTAGCAGGCCGGCCCGGGATCCGAGCCCGCGGAGTCCGGGCCCACCTGCAGGATACCGCCGGCATCCACCGAGGCGATCGACCCGCCCCCGGCGCCGATCGTCGTGATCTCGATCATCGGCGTGCGGACCACCATGCCGAAGTCCAACGCGCTCTGCGCGGCCAGCGTCGCCTCGCCATTGGCGATCAGCGAGACGTCGAAGGACGTACCGCCCATGTCGCAGGCGATAACGTTCTCGAACCCCGCCGCCGTGGCAATGGCACGCGCCGCGATCACGCCGGCGGCCGGTCCCGAGAGGGCGGTACGCACCGGCAGGCGCTTGGCCATCTGCACGGTCATCACCCCGCCGTTCGACTGGACGATCAGCACGTCGCCGCCGAAGCCCCAAGCTTCGAGTGTTCCCTCGAGGCGGTCGAGATAGGAGGAGACGACCGGCTGGAGATATGCGTTGAGCGTCGCCGTGGAGAGTCGCTCGAACTCGCGGATCTCAGGGACGATCTCGGTCGCCGCCGAGACGTATGGAGTGGGCCACAGGCTCCGCACGGCCTCGACCGCCTGCCGCTCGTTCTCGGCATTGGCATAGCCGTTGATGAAGAAGACGCAGACGGAGTCGCAGCCAGCCTCGTGAAGCGCGCGCGCTTCGGCGGCCGCCTCGTCGAGCGCGACGGGGACCTCGACCGTGCCGTCCGCCAGAACCCGCTCGGTTACCTCGCGGCGCAGGTTGCGCGGGACGACCGGCTCGAAGCTGCCCCAGAGGCCCCAGGTCGTCGGCCGGTCGCGGCGGCGCATCTCGAGCACGTCGCGGAATCCGCTCGTCGTCAGGATGCCCGTCCTTGCGCCCTTGCGCTCGAGGAGCGCGTTCGTACCGACCGTTGTGCCGTGGACGACAGTGGCTATCCCGGCGAAGTCGCCGACGCGCTGGCGGATTCCCTCGATGAAGCCCTGGGACTGGTCCTCGCGCGTCGAGGGCACCTTGGCGATGGCGACACGCCGCGCGGCCTCGTCCCAGACGAAGACATCCGTGAATGTGCCGCCGACATCGACGCCGACAACGACGCGGCCGGTTGTCATGCGTCGCCCTCCCATCCATAGTCGCGCCGCGCGGCAGCCGAGGTGACGTAGCCTAGTGCGAGGTCGCGGCGGATCGCCGCCGGGTCCCGCGCGGAGGGCTCGCCATAGCCGCCGCCGCCCGGTGTCTCGAGGCGCACTCGGTCGCCTCGCCTCAGGGGGATA
>JBEPXW010000009.1:11751-15821 GCA_041641715.1 Pseudomonadota bacterium | reverse complement strand
GGTACTTGCGCGCGAGCACCTGGTAGGGCTCGGCCGCCGCCTCGGCCGGCGCCGCGCTCGGCGTCTCGGGAGAGGAGCTGTCGTTCATCGACCGGTTCCGGGATGCCGCCTCGGCCGCGCCCGTCCGGCGCGCTCCACCCAGCTATAGCGGCGCCCGCCGCCCCCCGCAAGGAAGCCGGCTCAGGCGAGCCCCGCCGCGGAGGCCAGAAGCCGGAGCCCGCCTAGGACGAGCACGGCCCCGGCAGAGCGCGCCACCATCGCGCCCCGGGGAAGCAGCTTCTCCGCCGCCACGAATAGGGCGATGCCGAGAATCCACCAGAGGTTCATGATGCCGCCGACGAAGAGGAGCACCATCAGGAACCAGCAGCAGCCGAGGCAGTAGCCCCCGTGCAGGATGCCGAGCCGGAAGACCCCCGCCCGGCCCGGCCGCTGATGTGTCGCCAGAAAATGCACCGGCGAGCGGCAATGGTGCAGGCAGGCGTGCTTCAGGGCAGTGAACTGCCAGGCCCCCGCCGCGATCAGGATCGCCGCGCCGAGCGTGCCGCTCGTTACCGTCATCATCCCCGGCGAGACCAGCCCGCGGAGCTCCAGCGCCCATTGCAGCGCCGTCGCGACGAGGCTGAAGAGGCCCCAGACCGCCAGGTAGCCGGCGAGGAAGACCGCGGAGAGGGCCGCGGCGTCGGCGGCCGGGTCCGTCTTCCGCTTCACGGCCGCGTGCAGCAGGATCATCGGCGCCGCACTCGGCGTCATCATGGCGATCATCATGATCCACCACATGAGGAAGACGAGCGCGGCATAGGCAGGCCCCCAGTCGGCCGGCGCCATCATGGCGCTCATGCCGCCCGTGCCGGGCAGAAACCCGCCGGCCATGGACGTCATCTCGACTGCCGGAATGGTCATGCCGACGCCCAGAGCGGTATAAGCCGCGGCGATCAGGGTCAGCACGGCCAGCCCGGCGAGAAGAATCACCCGATCGCGCCTCAGCAACCCTTCGATGGCGCCGTTCATCGTCGCCCGCGGCCGCCTCGCGGGTCGCGCCCGCGCTCGAGACGCCCGGCCCGGCGATGGCAATTCAGACCTCGTGCACCGGGCCGATACGCACGCGGCGCCCTGCTTCTCTGGCCGGACGGAGCTCCACGCCCTGAATCTGCCGAGGGATCATGATGCCGTTCTCCCGCAGGAACCGGGCACCGTCAGCCCGGCGCCCCGGGGGAAGCTAGCACGCGGCAGAAACTCCGCAAGGCCGCGGGCTTGCGGAAGAAACACCGAGTCCGTGCTGAAAGGTGAGAGGTTGGACAGCGACCCGAACGGGACTCGTTACGGCTGCTTCCTTCCGGACCTGACCGGGTTGGCGAGGCGTTCGCCCGAGCCAACCTCTCGCCGCCCCATATACGGATCACGTCGGCGCCATGCAACCCAGGGCCGTTGCGGCCCCGGCGCCGCTCTGGCATCAAGGGCGCGAACCAGCGCCCGGACCCCGCGACCGCATGAGCCTCTCCGATCCCCTGACCTTCGCCACCGGCGGCGATGCGCTCGACCGCGCCGCGCATCTGAGGCCCGAGAGTGCGGCGCTCCTGCGCGCCCCGGACACCCGCCTGCTGCCGCAGTGGCGCGAGAAGGCCCTGATCGACCTCTCCGGCGCGCACCCGGCGCTCGGCTGGCACATGCCGCTCCCGGATCTCATGGACGAGGCGACGGAGGCGCCCGTCTTCCTCGGCCGCTACCAGGGAACGCCCTGCTTCACCGCCGACTTCTCCGCCCTCGACGAGGAGGCCGCGGCCGCCCGCTTCGGTGAGACGGCGAAGTTCATCGACCTGCGCTCCATCGCCAGCCAGCTGACCCAGGCCGAGGCGGCGGTCCTTGCTGCCGCGAAGGGCGTGGTCGGCTGGCACATGATCCACCCGTTCTGCGCCCGCTGCGGTCAGCCCAGCGCGCCCGAGGACGGCGGCTGGCGGCGGCGCTGCGGCGCCTGCGGCGCGCTCCACTTCCCGCGCACCGACCCCGTCGTCATCATGCTGGTGACGCGCGGCGACCGGGTCCTGCTCGGCCGCCAGCGAGTCTGGCCGCCCGGCCTCTACTCGCTGCTCGCGGGGTTCATGGAGCCCGGCGAGACAATCGAGGACGCCGTGCGGCGCGAGACCATGGAGGAGACCTCCATCCGCGTCGGCCGCGTCCGCTTCCTCGCCTCGCAGCCCTGGCCGTTCCCGGCGAGCCTGATGCTCGGCTGCTGGGCCGAGGCGCTCTCCGAGGAGATCGTCATCGACCCCGAGATCGAGGACGCCCTCTGGGCCACCCGCGACGACATGGTGCGCGCGCTCGCCGGCGAGCACCCGCGCCTCGCCTCGCCCCGGGGCGACGCCATCGCGCGCTGGATCCTCGCCGCCTGGATCGCCGGCGAGATCGACGGCGGGGCTGCGGACTTGTTGTGATTCCGTGCTAGACTCCCGGGCCAAGGCCCGATGGCCGCCCGATGAATCGCCCGAGGATGCATGCAGGACCGGCCGGACGAGATCGAGACCCGCAGCTTCGACGACCCGGATGCGGCAGTCGCCCGCGTCAGGGAGATCTACGACCAGAGCGTCGCCCGCCTGCGGGCGGCTTTCGAGGAGGTGAGGAACGGCACGGTGCCCGGCCCGGTCTTGGCCTACTACCCCTTCATCGGCTTCACCGTCGGCCATGCCAACCTGAACACGGACGCGCGTCACTCCTACGGCGTCCTGCTCGAGGCCGGCGAGTACCGCGCCACGCTGACCCGGCCCGACCTCTTCGCCGGCTACTACCGCGAGCAGATCGACATGGTGATGCGCCGCCACCGCATCCCGGTCGAGGTCGGCCTCAGCCACCGGCCGATCCCGCTGCCTTATGTCGCCGAGCACAGCGTCATCGACGTGGGCGAGCGCGAGGTGCGGTTGCTGCAGGAACACTTCGCGCTGCCGAATCTGCGCGCCACCGACGACACCATCGCCAACGGCACCATCCCGGTCCGCGCCACCCGGCCGAAGCCGCTGGCGCTGTTCAGCGCCGAGCGCGTGGACTTCTCGCTGGCGCGGCTCCAGCACTACACCGGCACCGGGCCGGAGCACTTCCAGAGCTTCATCCTGCTGACCAACTACCAGCGCTACGTCGACGCCTTCGTCGAGTTCGGCCGCGCCGCGGTCACCGAGGGCAGTGAGGCGGCCGACGCGGACGGCTACACCGCCTTCGTCGAGCCCGGCGATCGGATGCACACACGGCAGGGGCCGGCCGAGGGCCGCGCGCCGCGCCACCTGCCCCAGATGCCCGCTTATCACCTGAAGCGGGAGGGTGGCGACGGGATCTCGCTGATCAACATCGGCGTCGGCCCCTCGAACGCCAAGACGATCACCGACCATCTCGCGGTGCTGAGGCCGCATTGCTGGCTGGTGCTCGGCCATTGCGCCGGGCTCAGGCGCAGCCAGCTCCTCGGCGACTACGTGCTCGCGCACGGCTATGTCCGCGCCGACCACGTGCTCGACCACGACGTGCCGCAATGGATACCGGTGCCCCCCATCGCCGAGGTGCAGCAGGCGCTGCAGGAGGCGACCGCGCTCGTCACCGGACTCGAGGGCCTCGAGATGAAGACCCGGATGCGCACCGGCACCGTCTTCACAACCGACAACCGCAACTGGGAGCTGCGCTTCGACGAGCTGTTCGTCGAGCTCAACCAGAGCCGCGCCATCGCGGTGGACATGGAATCGGGTACCGTCGCCGCCAACGGCTTCCGCTTCCGGGTGCCCTATGGAACGCTCCTCTGCGTCTCGGACAAGCCATTGCACGGCGAGCTCAAGCTTGCGGGCATGGCGAACGCCTTCTACCGCGAGCGGGTGCGCCAGCACCTGAAGATCGGGCTCGAGACCATGGGGCTCCTGCGCGAGCGGGGCGTCGACCGGTTGCACTCGCGCAAGCTCCGGGGGTTCGACGAACCCGCGTTCCGCTGAAGCCCGTCGTCGATCAACCGGTCATGCAGGCGAAAAAGTCCCTTGGCGCCGGACAAGGCCCGGCGGCCGCATCGCGCCTGGCCGCGGGGTGCCGCCGCGCCCTAGCGGGAGACC
>JBEPXW010000009.1:0-11741 GCA_041641715.1 Pseudomonadota bacterium | reverse complement strand
GAGTCCTTGAACGACTTGACCGGCTTGATCGCGGCGACGGTCGTGGCCGGCGACTGCATGGTCGCGCCGGTCGCCGGGTTGCGCACGGTGCGCGCGGCGCGCCGCTTGGCGTCGATCTTGGCGATTCCCGGCAACGTCACGGAGTCGCCCTGCCTCAGGCCCTTCATCACGGCATCCGGCAGAGCATCGAGCACTGCCTCGACGCCGGCCTTGGTCTGTCCGGTCGCCTGCGCCAGCGCGTCCACGAGCTCCGATTTCTTCATCGTCCCCTCCCCGATAGCGGCGCGACCCGGTCGCGCCTGTGGTGGGTGACATACGAATCGAAAGTGGGGCTCCGGATCAACGTTTTTTTTCACCCGGCAGCAGGGCGACCCGCTTGGCGGGGCTGGGGCGTGTGCGCCGTGCACCACTCCGGCGGGCAATCGGGAGGATTCATTCCCGCCCGATGATGGCCTAGACTGGCATGGCAGACACGGGGAGAACGATGGAGAATCCCGCTTCGGACAAGCTGGCGCTGCGCCGCGCCCTCGGCGCCTTCGCCACCGGCGTGACCATCGTCACGGCGCGGGCGGCGGAGTCGGGCGATCCCGTCGGCTTCACGGCGAACTCCTTCACCTCGGTCTCGCTCGAGCCGCCGCTGCTCCTGGTCTGCCTCGCCCACACTGCGCGGAGCTACCGGGTGTTCCGCGAGGCGCAGAGCTTCGCCGTGAACGTGCTCGCCGCCGAGCAGGAAGAGACGGCGCGGCGCTTCGCCAGCACCGGGGCGGACAAGTTCGGCGTCACCGCCTGGCATCCGGGGCGCAAGGGTGCGCCGCTCATCGACGGCTGCCTCGCCACCTTCGACTGCGCCATGCACCAGCGCCTGACCGCCGGCGACCACGACATCCTGATGGGTGAGGTCATCGGCTTCTCGCGCCGCGAGGGCGAGGCGCTGGTCTTCCACGGCGGCAGCTACCAGCGGCTCGGCTAGGTTGACCCGGCGCCGATCTCGATCCGGCGGCCCTCTGGAAATATCGTGAAATCAATGCGTTAAGGGCGACACGTTGGAAACGTCGCACGGGCGGTCAGGCCCGCCTCAGGCCCCCGCCTCCTGAACGATCTCGCCATAGGCCGCGGTCACCGCGGCCAGCCGCTCCTCGGCCAGCCTGCGCGCCTCGTCCGGCACGCCGCGGGCGATCATGCGGTCCGGGTGCAGGGTCCGCACCAGCGCCCGATAGCGCCGCTTGACCTCCTCCGGCGGCGCGCCGGGGCGGAGCCCCAGCGCCGCCCAGGGGTCGCTCTCGCCCGGCAGATAGCGTGCGCGGATCGACCGGAACTCCGGCTCGCCCACGCCGAAGATCCGCGCCACCTCGTCCAGATAGTCCGCCTCGCCGGGATGATAATTCCCATCGGCCGCCGCGATCACCACCAGCCCCTCCAGCAGGTCCTTCAGCACCGCCGGCCGGTCGCGGAACATGCGGGCGACCTGCCGGGCGTAGACGTCGAATCCCGTCGTCTCGGTGCGGGCGAGGTCGTAGACGCGGGCGACGTTGCGCTCCTCGCCCTCCGGGATCAGGAAGAGCCGCCGGAAGGCGGCGATCTCGTCGCCCGTCACCCGTCCGTCCGCCTTCGCCATCTTGGCGCCGAGCGCGATCACCGCGATGGTGAAGGCGACCGTGCGCTCCGGCGGCCGCGACAGCCGTTCGAACGCGGCCAAGAGCGACTCGCCCCTGGTCAGCGCCGAAAGCGCACGACCGATTCGCGTCCAGACCGACATCGACGCACTCTAACCACGATCAGCCGGGCCGAAACCGCCGCCGGCTGTCGCCTCGGCGCCACGCGCGGCGGCGCGGACGCCCGATAACGTCGCCGCGCAAGCCCCGCGCGCCCGTGTCAGCTGCCGAGTCCCGACCCGATGCGTCCAGCCGTCGTCTTCCTCGCCATCGTCGTCGCCTTCATTGTCGGACTTGTCGCCGCGCCATGGTTCGCTCCGGCGGTCCTCGATCCGGACAAGGCGGCGAATGGCGAGCCGGAAGAACCGGCGCAAGCGACGCCCTGGCCTGACCAGCTTTCCCGCATCTACGGCCAGATCGACGTCACCAGCGTGCCGGCGCCCCTGGTCGAGGACAGCGTCGGCGGCGCACTGACGCGGCTCGGCGACCGGCTTCTGCTCTTGACGGTGGACGGCGCGGTGCATCGCCTCCGAGAGGACCGCTCGGGATTCGACCGGCTCGACCTGCCCCTCCTCCTCGACCGGGCGGCGGGGCAGGCGCTCTTCGTGCGGCAGAAGGACAAGAACGCGGTCGGCGCCGAGGACCTGGCGGTGCGCCCGGGGCCGGACGGGGGCTGGGAGCTCTTCGCCTCCCACACCCGGGCGCATCCGGAAGAGAGCTGTATCGGCCTCGCGGTCTCGCGCATCGCGCTCGCCTCCGAGGCGGCCGATTTCGCGCCCAGGGGTGACTGGAGCCTGCTCTACGAGACGACGCCCTGCCTGCCGGCGCCCCGCTCGCTGCCGCTCCAGAGCTCCGGGATGCTCGCCTTCGCGCCGGACGGGCGGCTGCTGATGGCTGTCGGCGACCATGGCTATGACGACTTCAACCGCTCCAGCCCGCTCGCCAAGGTGGGCAAGGACACCAACGACTACGGCAAGATCCTCGCCATCGACCCGGAGACCGGCGCCGCGGAGCGCCTCGCCAAAGGCTTCCGCAACGCCAGCGGCCTCGTGGTCGACGACCGCGGACGCATCTGGGAGGTCGAGCACGGGCCCAAGGGAGGCGACGAGCTGAACCTGGTGGAGGCCGGCGCCGACTACGGCTGGCCCACGGTGACCTACGGCGTGGACTACCGCACCAACACCTGGCCTGCGAACCCGGCGCAGGGCCGGCACGAGGGCTACCGCCGGCCGGTCTACGCCTGGGTGCCGTCGATCGCGGCCTCGGCGCTCGTCCAGCTTCGCGGCGACGCCTTCCCGGCCTGGCAGGGCGACCTGCTGGTCGGAGCGCTCCGGGGCAAGATCCTTATGCGGCTCAGGATCGGCGAGGGTCCCCGCGTCATCGTCGCCGAGCTTCTGTTCCTCGGTATCCGCGTACGCGCCCTGGCCGAGCTGCCCGACGGCGAGATCGCGGTCCTGGTCGACAATTCGCCGACGGTGCTCGTCCTCAGCCCCGGCGCCGTCACGCCGGCGGAGGAAAAGCTCGCCCGCGTCCTCGCGCCCTGCACCGAGTGCCACGTACTGACACAGGGCACGCCGCCGGGCGCCGCACCGACTCTCCGCGGCGTCTGGCAGCGCGAGATCGCCGCCGTTCCCGGGGCCGACTACAGCTCCACCCTCGAGGGCATGGACGGCGGCTGGACACGCGAGCGCCTCGCCGCCTATCTCGCCGATCCGAGCGGGTTCGCCCCCGGCACTGCGATGCCGTCCCCGGGGCTCGAGGACGAGGAGATCGAGGCGGTGATCGCGGCTCTCGAGAAGCTCGAGTAAGCGCCCCGCCCCTCCGGCTTGCCTGGCTGGACGAGGCGCGGCCGGGAATCATCGGTGCCTCCCTGGAGAACAGCCGGAAAGCGCTGGCGCGTGGCGCCGGTGGCCACCGTCGGGCGACGGGCGCGGGAGCGGCGCTGTCTACTCCCGGGGCCGCCGGTCCAGGGCCAGCACCATGAGCGCGAGATCGAGCCGCCGCCCGCGCTTGACGCCCACCTCGCTCAGCCGGCCCTCCTCGACGAAGCCGAGCTTGCGGTGCAGCTCGAGGCTCGCCCGCTGGTCGGCGCTGACTCCGCCGACCATGCGATGCAGCCCGGCCGCCCGCGCCCGCTCGATCAGCCGCGCCATCAGAAGCCGCGCGATCCCCCGCCCGCGGGCCCCTCGCGCCACGTAGACCGAGTGCTCGACCGTCTGTGCGTAGCCCTCGCCGGCGCGGAACGGCCCGTAGCTGGCGTAGCCCAGCACCTCGCCGCCCTCCTCGGCGACGATCACGGGAAAGCCGAGCCCCTGCCGCTCGTCCAGCCAGCGCGCCATGTCCGCCGCCGACCACGGCGTCTCGCGCCAGCTCGCCGTCCCGGCCACGATCTCCCGGTTCAGGATCTCGGCGATCGCATCGAGGTCGCCGGCCGCCGCGTCGCGCAGCATCATCCGCACCGCCCCGAATTTCGGGCCGGCGCTGCGCCGGCCGGCCCCTGCCCGCTTTCCCCGCCGAGCGTAATCGTCTATCCCGGCCCGGTCGAGTTCCCTCTCAGCGGCAGGACGGGCATGAGCGAACAGGCATGGGATTTCTGGATCGACCGCGGCGGCACCTTCACCGACGTGGTCGCGCGGCGCCCGGACGGCGCCCTGGTCACCGAGAAGCTGCTCTCCGACAACCCGGAGCACTACGAGGACGCCGCGCTCCACGCCATCCGGCTGCTGCTCGGGCTCGGCGCGGCGGATGCGATCCCGGCCGAGCGGGTGCGCCAGGTCAAGATGGGCACGACGGTCGCCACCAATGCGCTCCTCGAGCGCAAGGGCGACCCGACCGTCCTCGTCATCACGCGGGGCCTCGCCGACCAGCTCCGCATCGCCTACCAGAACCGCCCCGACCTCTTCGCCCGTCAGATCGTGCTGCCCGAGATGCTCTATAGCCGCGTCATCGAGGCCGACGAGCGCGTCCGCACCGACGGCCATGTCGAGCGCCCGCTCGACGAGGATCGGCTGCGCAACGACCTCGGCGAGGCCTATCAGGCCGGCGTCCGTGCCGCGGCGATCGTCTTCCTGCACGGCTATCGCCATACCGAGCACGAGGCGCGCGCCGTCGAGATCGCGCGCGAGGTCGGCTTCACCCAGGTCTCGGCGAGCCACGCGGTCTCGCCCCTGATGAAGATGGTCAGTCGCGGCGACACCACCGTGGTCGATGCCTATCTCTCGCCGATTTTGCGCCGCTACATCGACCGCATCGCCGACGCCTTCGAGGGTGACACGAGCGGCAAGCTCATGTTCATGCAGTCGAACGGCGGTCTGACGGACGCCCGGATGTTCCAGGGCAAGGACGCGATTCTCTCCGGCCCCGCGGGCGGCGTGGTCGGCGTCGTGCGGACTTCCGAGATCGCCGGCTTCGGCAAGATCATCGGCTTCGACATGGGAGGGACCAGCACGGACGTCTGCCACTATGCCGGCGCCTATGAGCGGGTGCTGCTCACCCAGATCGCCGGGGTCCGCATGCGCGCGCCGATGATGAACATCCACACGGTGGCGGCCGGCGGCGGCTCGATCCTGCACTTCGACGGAACTCGCTTACGCGTCGGCCCGGATTCGGCCGGGGCCAATCCGGGCCCCACCGCCTATGGCCGCGGCGGACCGCTGGCCGTGACGGACGCCAACATCATGGTCGGCAAGCTGCGGCCCGAGTTCTTCCCCGCCATCTTCGGCCCCGATGCGGATCGCCCGCTGGACGCCGACGCCACCCGGGCAGCGTTCGAGGCGATGGCCGCCGAAATCGGCAAGGACACGGCCGAGGTCGCCGACGGCTTCATCAAGATCGCCGTCGAGAACATGGCGAACGCCATCAAGAAGATCTCCGTCCAGCAGGGCCATGACGTGACCGAGTACTGCCTGTCGGTGTTCGGCGGCGCCGGCGCGCAGCACGCCTGCCGCATCGCCGACGTGCTCGGCATCGAGACCTGCCTCGTGCACCCGAAGGCCTCGCTGCTCTCCGCCTACGGCATGGGGCTCGCCGACATCCGCGCCAGCCGCGAGCAGGCCGTCGAGGCTGTCCTCGACGGGGACTCGCGCCGGGCGGCCGAGGAGGTGATCGAGCGCCTCGCCGGGGATGCGCGGCGGGAGGTCGAGGGCCAGGGCGTCGAGGCGGAGAAGATCCGCGTGACCCGCACGGCGATGCTGAAGATCAAGGGCACCGACACGGCGCTCGGTGTCGCCTTCGGCGGCGTCGACGAAATGCGCGACGGCTTCTCGGAGGCCCATCGCGCCCGCTTCGGCTTCGAGGCCGGGGACAAGCCGCTGGTCATCGAGGCGGTCACCGTCGAGGCCATCGGCGAGGCCGCCGACCTCGCCGAGCCGACGCTCGAGACCCGACCCCGCGACGAGGCGGAGATCGAGGTGGCAAAGACCGCGGAGTTCTACTCCGACGGCGCCTGGCACGAGGCCCGCTACGTCCGCCGCGAGGCCATGCGCCCGGGCGACCGGCTCACCGGCCCGGCGGTGATCGTCGAGCCGCACACCTCGATCGTCGTCGAGCCCGGCTGGCGCGCCGAGCTCACGCAGCACGACCATGTGGCACTGACCCGCGTCGCCGACATGGGCGAGGCGGAGATCGGGACGCAGGCCGACCCGGTCATGCTCGAGGTTTTCAACAACCTCTACATGTCGATCGCCGAGCAGATGGGCGCGGTGCTCGAGAACACCGCCGTCTCGGTCACCATCAAGGAGCGGCTGGACTTCTCCTGCGCCGTCTTCGACGCGAACGGCGACCTGATCGCCAACGCGCCGCACATGCCCGTCCACCTCGGCTCGATGGCAGCCTCCGTCCAGACGGTCATGCGCCTCAATCCCGACATGGGTCCCGGCGACGTCTACGTCCTCAACGCCCCCTACAACGGAGGCACGCACCTGCCGGACGTGACCGTCGTGACGCCGGTCTGGAACGACGACGAGACGGAGGTCCTCTTCTACGTCTCCGCCCGGGGCCACCAGACCGATGTCGGCGGGCTGACGCCCGGCTCCATGCCCCCCGACAGCCGCGTGGTCGAGGACGAGGGCGTGCTCATCGACAACTTCAAGCTCGTGGACAAGGGCACCTTCCGCGAGGCGGCGATCCGCGAGCTCCTGACGGGGGCCAAGTACCCGGCGCGCAACCCGGACGAGAACATTGCCGATCTCAAGGCCCAGGTGGCCGCCTGCGAGAAGGGCGTGGCCGAGCTCCGCCGCATGATCGGCCATTTCGGCCTCGAGGTCGTGCAGGCCTATATGGGCCATGTCCAGCGCAACGCCGAGGAGCTGGTGCGCCGGCGCATCATGGCCTTGAAGGACTCCGAGTTCGTCTACGAGATGGACCCGGACTATGACGGCAAGCCCCGCGCGATCCACGTGAAGGTCACGGTCGACCGCGACGCGCGCACCGCGACCATCGATTTCACAGGCACGACCGAGCAGCTGGCGACGAACTACAACGCGCCCGAGCCGGTGACGCGGGCCGCCGTCCTCTACGTCTTCCGCTGCCTCGTCGACGAGCCGATCCCGATGAACGAGGGCGTGATGAAGCCCCTCAAGGTGATCCTGCCTAAGGGCACGATGCTGAGCCCCGAATATCCGGCCGCCGTCATCGCCGGCAATGTCGAAACCAGCCAGGCGGTCACCAACGCCCTCTTCCTCGGCCTCGGCGTGCAGGCCGCCGCCCAGGGCACCATGAACAACACCACCTGGGGCAACGAGCGCTACCAGTACTACGAGACGATCTGCGGCGGCTCGGGCGCGGGCGTCCTCAACGACGCCACCGGGCATCCCGGCACGGACGCGGTGCACACGCACATGACGAACTCCCGCCTCACCGACCCCGAAGTGCTCGAGTTCCGCTACCCCGTGCTGCTGGAGGAATTCTCGATCCGTCGCGGCTCCGGCGGCGAGGGCCGGTTCCGGGGCGGCGACGGCACCGTGCGCCGCATCCGCTTCCTCGAGCCGATGACGGTCGCCATCCTCTCCGGCCACCGCGAGGTGCCGCCCCCCGGCCTCGCCGGCGGCGGCGCCGGGGCGCCCGGGCGCACGCGGATCCTGCGGAGGGACGGCACGGTCGAGGAGCTGAAATCGGCCGACAAGCGCGAGGTCGAGGCGGGCGACACCTGGCTGCTCGAGACGCCCGGCGGCGGAGCCTACCTCGCGGAGGACAAGGCGTGACCTTCGTCTTCTACATCGGCGTCGCGATCACGCTGGTCGGTCTCGTCGGCATCCTGCTCTTCATCCACCGCGCCCGGCGGATGAAGCGCAGCAAGGCGGACGACAAGGCCATCCACGCCGAGTTCCGCATCCTTGTCTTTCTCAACGTGGCCGCCTTCGGCCTCGCCTTCTTCGGCCTCGCCGTCGCCGTCGTCGGCCTCATCCTCGCGGCCTGACCTCCGACCGCGTCGCCGGGCCGGCGCCGATCAGCGGACCAGGTTGTCCAGCGACCCCGGATCGACCTCGACGACCAGGCTCGTCAGGTTGGCGTTGGTGGTGTTCACCAGCGAGCCGACCCCGATGTTGTAAACCGCGGCCACGACGATAAGGCCGAAACCGAGCGTGCCGCCGGTCAGGGCAACCCAGTCCACGGTCACGGCGCCGTCGTCGTTGCCGAGAAACCGAACGAATCCGCTCATGAGAACCCCCATCCACCCCTGGAAAGTAGCCGGACACAACCAAACCGCACCCGGGTGTCGGAAAATTGGCACGAGGGGGACGATTGCGTGGCGTCTCGGGCCCGATCGCACCGGGATCGGCACGCCGGGAGAACCTGCGGACGGCGCCCGGGCGGCTCAGCCCGGCCGCGCGGTCAGCTCTTGTCGCGCTCGCCGCTGTCGGGGAGGTTGAAGAGCGAGTCGGGGTCGACCTGCTCTTCCTCCTCGTCCTCGCGCCGGTCGGGCTCCTCGCCGCGCGGGTCCTCGAGGCTGATGTTCTCGAACTCGGCCAGCCGGCGCGACCGCTCGGGCTCGGCCGGCGCATTCAGCGATTCGTCCGTGGACATCAGGTTCATGCGCTCCTCGGCCGAGGGCACCCTCTCCTGCGCCTTTGCCTTCTTCTCGGCCGCCTTGCGCACCACCTCGTCGAGGTCGGTCTGGCGGCAGAGCCCCAGCGCCACCGGGTCCACCGGCTGGATGTTGGAGATGTTCCAGTGGGTGCGGTTGCGGATCGACTGGATGGTCGGCTTGGTGGTGCCGACCAGCTTCGCGATCTGGCTGTCCTCGAGCTCCGGGTGATAGCGCACCAGCCAGGCGATCGCGGCCGGACGGTCCTGGCGCTTAGAGACCGGCGTGTAGCGCGGGCTCTTGCGCTTGGGGGGCGGCGCCACCTCGCGCTTGATCATCTTCAGCCGCTCGGCCGGGTCGGCCTCGCAGCGCGCGATCTCCTCCGATGTCAGCTGGTTGTTGGCGACCGGGTCGAGCCCCTTGATGCCGACCGCCACCTCGCCATCGGCGACGCCCTGCACCTCGAGCTCGTGCATGCCGCAGAAATCCGCGATCTGGCGGAAGGTCAGGGTCGTGTTTTCGACCAGCCAGACGGCGGTCGCCTTCGGCATCAGCGGCAATTCGGTCATCTCGTCAGCCTTCTCGACTCTCTCGGCCCAAATAGTTCCCCCGCGCTCCGAGACCGGGCGCCAGGCGCATTCACGGTTTCGAGGGATTGTCCGAGCGGCTATATAGGCGCCCTCGCGCCGGAAATAAAGCGGAAATCCGGGATGCGCCGGCTCGCCGTCTGCCTCGCCGTTGTCGCGCTCGTCCTGCCGCGCCCCGCCGCGGCCGCCGACGCGGCGGGCGAGTTCGCCTACTACGTCCTCGCGCTCAGCTGGAACGCCGCCTGGTGCCGCGTCGAGGGCGACGCCCGCCGCGCCGCGCAGTGCGGCCCCCGCCGCGACATCGGCTTCGTCCTGCACGGTCTCTGGCCGCAGCACCATCACGGCTGGCCGGAATACTGCCCAACGGAGCGCCGCGACCCGACCCCGGCCGAGGCGGAGGCCATGGCCGACATCATGGGCTCGGACGGGCTCGCCTGGCACGCCTGGCAGAAGCACGGCCGCTGCTCCGGGCTGGGACCGGAGGGCTACTACGCCCTCTCGCGCCGCGCCTTCGAATCGATTCGCCGCCCCGGCATCCTGCGCGAGGTTGCGGAGCCCCTCCGCCTCGCGCCCCAGCTCGTCGAGGCCGCCTTCCTCGAGGCCAACCCGGCCCTCTCGCCCGGCGCCGTCACCGTCACCTGCCGCGACGGCCTCTTCCGGGAGGTGCGGATCTGCCTCGACCGCGACCTCGCGCCGCGCCGCTGCACCGGGCCCGCGGCGCGGGAGTGCCCGCTCGGGTCGGTCGTCCTGCTGCCGATGCGGTGACCCGACCGCTCAGCGGCGCAGGTAGCCGTAGAAGACGAGCACCCCGGCGATCCCGAACATCACGGCCGACACCAGTGATTCGACCAGCACGCCAAGGAGCGGCGCGCCGGGCTCGATCACGGCCCGCTCCGGGTCGTCGGGGTCGTAATGCACGGCAACCCTCCGCCCGGCCGGGTACGCCTCGTGCAGCGGGTTGACGTATGGCACTCGCACGAAGGCGGCGCGCCAATTCTCGTAGTCCTGCCCGTCGATGGTGTAGCGGTACTCGAAGTCCTTGAGCCGCGACCGCCCCTGGTGGCGGCGCGACATGGTGACCTCGCCCTCGACCGTCGGCCATGCCCGCGCCGCGAGCCCGTCGCGCACTTCGAAGGCCAGGTCGACGGCGGCAAGCACGCCGAACAGCAGGAACGCCCCGCAGATCGCCGCCAGGACGGGGTTCGCCCTCATGCCGCGCGGCCGTCAGAGGGTGACCAGCGCCCGGCCGAACATCTCCGGGTCGACGTTGCCGCCGCTCACGGTGCAGATGACCGTGTCGCCCACCACGTCGTCCTGGCGGAAGAGCGCGGCGGCGAGGCCCACCGCGCCCCCGGGCTCGGCGACGATCTTGAGCCGGAGGAAGGCGAGCGCCATCGCCCTGAGTGCCTCCTCGTCCGAGATGGCGAGCCCCGGCCCGGCGAGGCGCCGCAGGATCGGGAAGGTCAGCTCGCCCGGCCCCGGCGCGAGCAGCGCATCGCAGATCGAGCCGGCCTCGGAGGGGTTGCCCATCCGCTCGCCCTTGGCCAGCGAGCGCGCCCAGTCGTCGTAGCCCTCGGGCTCGCAGGTCCGGACCCGGAGGCCCGGCGCCTCGGCCTCGAAGGCCAGCGCCATTCCCGAGCCGAGCCCGCCCCCGCCGCAGCAGACCAGGACGTCCGCCTCCTCGACTCCGGCCGCTCTCGCCTGCTCGGCGATCTCGAGCCCGCAGGTGCCCTGACCGGCCATCACCATGGGCTCGTCATAGGGCCTGATGAGGGTGAGCCCCCGCTCCTCGGCGATGCGCCCGCCGATCTCCTCGCGGTTCTCGCCGCCGACGCGGTCGTAGAGCACCACTTCCGCCCCGTAGGCCTTGGTGTTGGCGATCTTCAGCGCCGGCGCGTCACGCGGCATCACGATGACCGCCGGCACACCCATGAGCTCGGCGGCATGGGCGACGCCCTGCGCGTGGTTGCCGCTGGAAAAAGCGATGACGCCGCGCTTGCGCGCCGCCTCGGGCAGTGCCGAGACGGCCGACCAGCCGCCGCGGAACTTGAAGCTGCCGGTCTTCTGCAGGCACTCGGCCTTGACCAGCACGCGCCGGCCGGCGACCCGGTCGAGGAGCGCGCTCTCGAGGAGAGGCGTCTCCCGCGCCACGCCGTCGAGCCTGGCGCGCGCGGCGCGAATGTCGTCGATGGTGACGGCTTCTGCGATTACGTCGGTCATGTCGCGTGGGTCTCCAGGAAGCGGTCGATGGCGTCGCGGGCCTCCGGCTCGTCGAGGAAGGGCGGGTGGCCGCGGTTCGGCACCGTGACGCGTAGCATGTCCGGGCGGCGCCGCGCCATCTCGTCGAGCGTCGCGGCGGAGAGAATGTTCGAGTTCTCGCCGCGGATGGCCAGGAGGGGCACGCTCGCCAAGGCATCGAAGAGCTCCCAGAGCGCCACCGGCCCCTCGGCCAAGGTCGCCTCGACCGCCTCGCGCAGC
>JBEPXW010000008.1:0-16080 GCA_041641715.1 Pseudomonadota bacterium | reverse complement strand
AGCATGGATGTAGCTGATTTCCTTGAGCTTCAGGGCGCCCTCGAGGGCCACCGGGAACATCGGCCCGCGGCCGAGATAGAGCACGTCGCGCGCGCCGGCGATCTCCTGCGCCACCTGGGCGATGCGCGGCTCGGCTGCCAGCGCCTGGCCGACAAGCCGCGGCGTGGCGAGCAGCGTCGCGACAAGCTCGCGCTCCCGTGCCGCGTCGATCCGGCCCCGGCCGCGCGCGGCGATGACGGCGGTGGTCGCGAGCGTCAGCAGCTGGCAGGTGAACGCCTTGGTCGAGGCGACGCCGATCTCGCGCCCGGCCATGGTCGGCAGCAGCAGGTCGACCTCGCGGGCGATGGTGCTCTCGGCCACGTTGACGAGGCCGATGGTCGTCCGCACGCGGTCGCGCACGTGGCGGAGCGCGGCGAGCGTGTCGGCCGTCTCGCCCGACTGGCTGATGAAGAGCGCCGCCTCGGTGCCGGCCAGCGGCGCCTCGCGGTAGCGGAACTCCGAGGCGATATCGAGCTCGACCGGCAGCCCGGCGAGCTGCTCGAACCAGTACTTCGCCACCAGCCCGGCATAGGCGGCGGTGCCGCAGGCGACGATGACGAGCCGGGAGAGAGCCTCCCATTCCACACCCTCGGCGGGCGAGGCGACGCGGCTGCGATCGTCCGCGAGGTAGCGGCCGAGGACGTGACCAAGGACCTCGGGCTGCTCGTGGATCTCCTTCGCCATGAAGTGGCGATGCGGGCCCTTCTCGACGAAGGCGGAGTCGATCGAAATGGTCTCGACGGCACGCTCCACCGGGCGGCCCTCGGTATCGAAAATCTCGGCGCCCGCGCGCCTGACGACGGCCCAGTCGCCCTCCTCGAGATAGGTAATCCGCCCGGTCATCGGCGAGAGCGCGATGGCGTCGGAGCCGACGAACATCTCGTCCTCGCCCCAGCCGACGGCGAGCGGCGACCCTTGGCGGGCGGCGATCATCAGGTCCGGCTCGGCACGGAACAGGAAGACCAGCGCGAAGGCGCCGCGGAGCCGGGGCAAGGTGGCGCCGACGGCCTCGACGGGGGTCCGGCCGCGGGCGATCTCGCGCGCGACGATCTGGGCAACGACCTCTGTGTCGGTGTCCGTCTCGCAGTCGACGCCGTCATTGGCGAGCTCGGCGCGGAGCTCGCGGTAGTTCTCGATGATGCCGTTGTGGACGAGGTGGACCGGGCCGGCCGCGTGCGGGTGCGCATTCTCGATGCTCGCCGCACCGTGGGTGGCCCAGCGCGTGTGGCCGATTCCGGCGGTGCCCGGCGCGGGGTCGCGGGAGAGGAGCTTGATGAGCTCGCCGAGCTTGCCCACGGCCCGGCGGCGGACCGGCTCGCCATTCGAAAGCGTCGTCAGCCCGGCGCTGTCGTAGCCTCGGTACTCGAGCCGCTTCAGCGCGTCGAGGATCCGAGGAGCGGCCTCGAGCTGGCCGAGGACTCCGATGATGCCGCACATTGCGTCAGCCCCGTCCCTCGTTGCCCCTGGCCGTCATTTCTTCTTCTCCCCGGCGCGCGACTTGAGCCGGGCGCGGAGGCGGGGCGCGTAGCCCTCGCGGTTGGTCTGTTGCGTCCGCGCGATCGCCAGGGCTTCCGCGGGCACGTCGCGGGTGACGACAGTGCCGGTGCCGACATAGGCATTCTCGCCGATGCTGACCGGCGCGACCAGCGCCGTGTTGACGCCGACGAAAGCCCCGGGGCCGATCTCGGTGCGGTGTTTGGCAAAGCCGTCGTAGTTGCAGGTGATCGTGCCGGCGCCGAGATTGGCGCCCGGGCCGACCTCGGCGTCGCCGACGTATGTCAGGTGGTTGGCCTTCGCGCCGGCGCCGATGACGGCGTTCTTGACCTCGACGAAATTGCCGACCCGGGCGCCGTCGGCGAGCTCGGCGCCGGGGCGGAGCCGGGCGAAGGGGCCGACCCTGGCGCCAGGGCCGACGCGGCAGCCCTCGAGATGCGAGAAGGCGTGTATCTCGGCGCCGTCGGCGATTTCGACGCCGGGGCCGAGGACGACGTTGGGGCCGATGGTCACGTCGCGGCCGATGGCCGTATCCCAGGAGAGGAAGACCGTCTCGGGCGCCACCATGGTGGCGCCGGCGAGCATGGCGGTACGCCGCGCGCGGGCCTGGAAGGCGGCCTCCGCCGCGGCGAGGTCGACGCGGTCGTTGATGCCGAGCGTCTCCGCCTCGTCGCAGCGCACGACCCGCGCCGTCAGTCCCTCGGCACGGGCGAGGGCGACGATATCGGTCAGGTAGTACTCGCCCTTGGCGTTGTCCCTGCCAAGCCCGGCGAGGAGGCGAAGGAGGGTGGCGGCGTCCGCAGCGATGAGGCCAGAGTTGCAGGTGCGGATGGCACGCTCCGCCTCGCTCGCGTCGCGCGCCTCGACGATCGCCTCGAGGGTCGCGTCCGGGCCGGTCACCATGCGGCCGTAACCGCCGGGCTCCGCCGCCTCGAAGCCGAGCGCGACGATGTCGGCGCCCGCGGCCCGCGCCGCCTGCATCCGGGCGAGCGTTTCCGCGGATATGAAGGGCGTGTCGGCGAAAAGGACGACCACGTCGCCCGCGAAGCCCGCCAGCGCGTCCGCGGCGCAGCGCACGGCGTGGCCGGTGCCGAGCTGTTGGCTCTGCTCGCAGATCGCGGCGTCCGGTGCGAGCGCCCGGGCCGCCTGGGCGACCGCGCTACCCCCGTGGCCGACGACGACGGCGAGACGGGCGGGCGCGAGGCTCAGCGCCGCGCGCATGGCGTGGTGGAGCATCGGCGCGCCGGCGATCGGATGGAGCGCCTTGGGCAGGTCCGAGCGCATGCGGGTGCCCTTGCCCGCCGCGAGGATCACCACCGCGACGGCGCGGGACCCGGCATCGGTGTTCTTTCCGGTCATGTCCGCCCTATATCCGCAGCCGGTGTCATGAAAAAGGGCTTTGCGCACCGAAACCGCCTCGGATTGCGCTTCGGATCCTGATATCGATGCGACGCGGCGGGATTGTGACAACGGCACGGCGGACGCGGGGAGCGGTGATGCGGGGTGCGATCTTCGATCTTGATGGTACGCTGGCGGACACGGCGGCGGACCTGTTGACCGCGGCGAACGCTGTGCTGGCGCCGCGCGGGCTGCCGCTGCTCGACGCCGTGCGCGACCGGGCGCATGCCGGCCGCGG
The DNA here is from genome assembly GCA_041641715.1 of Pseudomonadota bacterium. Lineage (GTDB taxonomy): Bacteria > Pseudomonadota > Alphaproteobacteria > Rhodobacterales > Rhodobacteraceae > Thermohalobaculum. The sequence goes on along the minus strand of JBEPXW010000008.1, from coordinate 12,911 downwards.
CGGGCGCTCAATGATCCGGCGCTCGCTCTCGCTCATGGACGCGCCGCCCACGCCGCAGGAGGTGGAGGCGGTGGCGGATGAGCTCTACCCCGGGCTTCTGGCCGTCTACGAGGAGCGCCTCGCCGACGAGACGCGGCTCTACGATGGCGCGGTGGACTGCCTCGAGGCGCTGGCCGGGGCGGGCTGGCGGCTCGGGGTCTGCACCAACAAGCCGGAGCGCCTCGCCTTGGCTCTGCTCGAGCGACTGGGCATCCTCGAACGGTTCGGCGCCGTGCTCGGCGCGGGCTCGCTGCCGGTTATCAAGCCCGACCCCGAGCATTTCCACGAGACCGTGCGCCGGGCGGGTGCACGGCCCGAGCTCTCGGTGATGCTGGGCGACACCCGCACGGATCTCCTGACCGCGCGGGCGGCGGGCGTGCCGTGCGTGCTGATGCGCTTCGGCTTTGCCGCCGAACCCCTCGACGAGCTGGCGCCCGACGCGACGGTCGGCGCGTATTCCGAGCTCGCGCCCGTCCTCGAACGGCTGCGCCCGCGCGCGGCCGAAACCGCTTGACGCTCGCGCGGGGGCGCACTTATTAGAAAGCGTGGCGGAGGGCGGTTAGCTCAGTTGGTAGAGCACAGTGTTCACATCGCTGGGGTCACTGGTTCAAGTCCAGTACCGCCCACCACGCAGTCTCTGGAATCTCTGCTTTTTTCCGACCGGCCCAAAAGCCCCGTCATTTTAGGGAGTTAGCTGGGAGAAAGTCACCGCGAGGCCAGAACATGGGGTGGAGAGACGCGACTTGTGGGCCCTTCCCGGAGTTTTGCTCAGTTTGCCTTTTTCCATGACCCCCCCCCTCCGCTGTGGCGAGGCCGCAAGTAGTTGGGCTGTAAGGAGAATCGATGCAGTCGGGGAAGGGCGCAAGGGGCAGGCTTTGGCGATGTGGGTTGGGGCAGGTATCGTGTCAGTCGACGCCGTTGAGTCCGAGTGCCCGTCGCTGGTCCTCCCAGCGCAGCGGCGGCGCCTTGAGCTGCTTGAGGGAGGTCACGGTCAGCCCGTCCGGCTGACGACCTTCGAGGATCGCCTCGACGATGTCGGGGGCGAGGAAGGCGAAGGGGAGGGCGCGTGCAACGTGACGGTGATCCAGACCCTGCGCGCCTGCCAGTGCGCGCACGGAGGCGAACTCGCCCGCGAGCAGCTGCCGGGCCCAGAGCCGGTCATCGGCGATGAGCTTCACCAGGCCCCGATCCGGCTCCGTGGAGATCGACTCGCCGAGCACCAGCTTGGTCTCGATGCCGCGCTTGCGGAGGTGGAGCGGCAGCTGCGAGACCAACCGCTCATCCGGCTCACATGGATGGACGTCAGGATCGATCTGCTGCATAAGCGCCGTTCGTGATACCGAGAGCGTCAGGTTCTCCGGGCCAATCTCGATCCGCGCCGAGAGGGCGGTCAGCCGGTCGCGGAGGTCTGTCTCCTGGCTGTCCTCGATCTGGCGGATCAAGTCATCCATGCGGCCAAGCAGACGTTCATGTTGCCCCGCGGAGCGGTCTACGAATTGAAGGCTGCGAAGCAGCTCCGAATCGCGAAGCAGGGCGATAAGCGCTTGCCGCACCGCGCGCTCCACGAGCTCGGCGGGCAGCCGCCAAGTATCACACTGATCCGCCGCCAGGCCGGCCGAGAGTCGATGCGAGATATAGTACCGATAGCGGAGGCGGGCCGGGCCCTTCGAGGCATGCTATGGTGAGAGCGGCCTGCCTTCGTGATCGAAGAGCATTCCGGCGAGCGGGCTCGAGGCCTGGGCGCCAGCGTTCCGGCGGCGCTCAATGCGCTGGTCGTCGAGCGCCTCCTACACGGCCTCCCAGGTTTGCCGATTAACGATCGCCTCGTGGAGACCTAGGAAGCACTCGCCCTTGTGCTGCACCTCGCCGATATAGAGAGGGTTGCGCAGGATGATCCTGAGCGCGCCCGGGGCGATGGGAACGCCCCCGAGCCGCTCACCGGAGTGGTTTACGCGCGTCTTCGAGACGATGCCGTCGCGGTCCAGCTCTGCCTTCAGATGCCGGATTGTGCCAAGGGCCAGATAACGCGCAAAGATGTGCCTGACGGTCTCGACCTCGGCCTTGTTGACCACGAGCTTGCGGTCGATGGCCTCGTACCCGAGCGGAACCGGGCCTCCCATCCATAGCCCCTTGCGCTTCGAGGCGGCGATCTTGTCGCGGATGCGCTCGGCGGTGACCTCGCGCTCGAACTGGGCGAAGGAGAGGAGGATGTTGAGGGTGAGCCGCCCCATGGAGGTCGAGGTGTTGAAGGCTTGGGTGACCGAGACGAAGGAGGCACCGGCGGCATCGAAGGTCTCGACCAGTCTGGCGAAGTCGCTGAGCGAACGGGTCAGCCGATCGACCTTGTAGACGACGACGATGTCGATGCGGCCCTCGCGGATGTCGGCAAGCAGGCGCTGGAGGGCAGGACGCTACAGCGTGCCACCGGAGAGACCCCCGTCGTCATAGGCCGCGCGGACCAGTACCCAGCCCTCGGACCGTTGGCTGCGAACGAAGGCCTCGCAGGCCTCGCGCTGGGCATGGAGCGAGTTGAACTCCTGGTCGAGCCCCTCCTCGATCGACTTCCGGGTATAGATCGCGCAGCGCAGTTGCCCCGGCTGGCGCTCGCCGGCCCCCTCCCGATGGCGCCTACGTCGGGCCATTGCCGCCTCCTGCACGCAGGCCGTAGAAGGCCGGCCCATTGCGGCTCGTGCCGATGATTGCCCGGGCGATCGCTGAGAGCGAGCGCCAGCACTTGCCCTCGAAGCGGAAGGTGCCGTTGGCTTCAACCTCGACACGCCAGGTCCGCCCACCCCAGTCGCGCAAGAGCGTGGTGCCGGGCTTAAGCCTGACCTGTGCCGGCTTCGGCTTCTCGCCCATATCGGCGCCTCTTGCGATGCGGGCTAGCCGCCGTTCCGTCGCGGAGCCCAGGCCGCCGAGGGCGTTCGTTTGCAGGTCGTGGGCAAGGGCAAGGCGGAGGATCTGCGCCGGCAGCGCCGCCGGCGGAGGCGCGCCGAACCGGGCCTTCCAGGCGGCCGCCAGCCCCGGCCCATCGAGGACGCCAAGACGATCGAGGCCCGCCGCGAGCGTGGAGCTGCGGCGGCGCTCATCCGCGCCGCCGCTAGCCTGTGTCGCCGCGTCACGCATTTTTGGTTGCCTTCACCGGAGGGGCGGCCCGATAGGCGATGATGCCGCGCTCGTCCTTCGTGCCGGTCACCGCGTAACCCTTCTCGCGCAGGCCGCTGAGGGCGGCGCGGAAAGTATGGGGTTGCCAGTCGAGCTGGCGGGAGAGGTCGGCAATGCTCATGCCCCAGGGCCGGCTGAGAAGATCGACAAGGCGGGCCTGCTTGGTGCCGGGCTTGATGCCGGGTGCGAAGGGCGCCGACTGCTGCGCGGCGTCGGCCTCGCTCGATGGTGCAGTATCCGGGGGCGTCTCTGCTTCCTTGGCTTCGGACCCCTCGTCTGCGTTGGCATCCCGGGAAGCTGCCTCCTTTGCCGGGTCGGCACTCTCCGCGAGCCCGAGCGCCTCGCGGCCGGCCTCGACGATGCGGAGCGCGATCCCGTGCCCATCGTCGCTTTCGCGCCAGGCCTGGTCGGGTGTCGTGGCCGGGCACTCCTCGACCATCCCGTGTCGCAGCAGCTTGGCGAGCGCCTTGCCGCGGGCCCGCACGCTCGCGGGCGGGGGCAGCAACATGCCGTCCGTGCGGGCGGCCGCGTTCGAGAGCAGAACTAGGTCGAGGTCGGTGAGCTTCGGCTTCTTCGTCATCAGGTGGGCTCCCTTCATCGGGGCCGCGCGCCCATCGCGCGGCCTCCCACCACCTGAAGCCGGGCTCCGGGCCCGGTTCTCTGCGCCCGCAGGCCATGCTCTCCTGCGTCGCGTGATCGACAGCAATGCTTGGCCGCCCCGGGAAGTCCAGCGGAAAGATCGCGCCGGGCGCAGATGAGGGACCTGCGCCGGGCGCCTGCATGGAGCTGTCCTGCTCGCACTAGCCTCGGAGCTGGCGGCCCACCGGGCGGGGGCGACCGAGGGACCTGCCAGTCAGTGGGTCACGTGGGGCGACGAAGCCGTCGCACTGTGGAAGCAGCGACGGAGAAAACCAGCGTAGCAACCGCGCAACATCGGCCGCGTCCGCTGGAGCCGCCTATCGGCGCGGACGGTCAACTCTCCACCGCATTCGAGACGCAACGTCGGCGCGTCCAGAGGATCTAATCATGATCCAGAGGGGACCGTATTCTTTCATCTATCCATGAAGCCAACCATGCGTCTCGGCTTCCGCGAACCGAGGTTTGCTTTGAGGCGGTCGACACAGCCAGTTGGTGGACTTAAGCTCCAGAAGTAATTGGATCACTGGCTTATGCGACGTTGGTGGCCTCTCTTGCTGCGGTAGCCGGACATTTAGAGAGTTGGCGTTATGGCTGTCGTTCATTATGGCCGATATGCCCCAAGCCGTTGGTTCATCCTTCTGGTCCTGTTCAGTGCGCGCGTCGCGCTCGGTTTCCAGTTCCAGGCAGCGGGATCTGTCACCCCCTTGCTGCTGAAGGATTTCGGGAGCAGCTACACAGGTATCGGCACGCTCGTAGGCCTATTCATGGTTCCCGGTCTATTTTTAACCGTTCCTTCCGGTTTCCTAAGCCAGCGTTATGGCGACAAGCGAGTGGTCTTGGTGGGGCTAGGGCTGATGATGGCCGGCGGAATGATTGCCGGTTTTGCCCAGAACTACCCGACCATCGCGATTGGCCGTCTGATAAGCGGGACGGGGGCGGCAGCACTCTTTGTCCTAATGACCAAGATGCTCGCCGACTGGTTTGCCGAGAGGGAACTGTTCCTTGGGATGTCGATCTACATTATCGGCTGGCCCATTGGCATCGCCGCGGCGCAAGCCGTGCAACCTGAGATCGCCGTCACGACCGGATGGAGCATCGTTTTCCATATCACAAGCCTGTTGAGCCTGGTTGCGCTTCTTGCCATCGGCATTTTCTACCGCCCTCCGCAGGGCCTCGAGGCACCGACGCACGGGAGGTTCCGCATGCTCGACCGACGGGAACTGATCCTGGTCACGATTGCCGGGTTTGCCTGGATGTTCATCAATGGTGCGTATCTGGTGATGGTGAGCTTCGGCCCTGTACTGCTGCACGAGAATGACGTGCCGTTCTCCGAGGCTGCACGAGCAACGAGCCTGATGTCCTGGGTCTTCTTGATTGCCCTGCCCGCGGGAGGCTACCTCGCAACTCGCTACCGTATCCCGCTCACGGTTCTGATCGCTGGGCTTTCCGGGGCGATTATCGTCGGCGTCGCCATTCTCTACACAAACCTCCCGGTCGTCACGTTCCCGCTCTTCGGCATGCTCTATGCGGCTGCTGCACCCGTTTTGGCTTCCCTCCCTGCACAGGTTTTGAAACCCTCGCACCGGGCTCCGGGAATGGGGATCTATTACATCTGGTACTTCGTGGGCTCTGCTCTATTGCCTGTCCTCGGAGGATATCTCCGTGACGTCACCGGTACTGCCGCGGCTTCGGTGCTATTTGCGGTCGCCATGATCCTGGCGACGCTGATGCTTGCCCTTCTGTTTCACGCCGGGCGAGGTTCGGGGCAGGCTGAAGACGTTTGAAGCCGGCGACCAAGCTGCCTAGCTCCACCAGTCGGTTAGATCCGATATGTCGCCTTCTGGCACAACCCGGACGTTCCAGGCCTGCTGAGCGCAGGTCTGGAAAGCGGCCGATTACGGACGTGCAAGGCTGAGAGTCGGTCTATCGCTGCAACCTCGAGGTGCGATGCGAGGTTGTCCCGCGGCGTTACGTGGAAGGCGTGGAGATGCGCCCGCAGGGCGCCGACGCTGAGCGACCGGACGAAGCTGAAGAGAGCATGTGGGATCCGCCGTGCTTCCGGTCTTGATCCACCATCCCTGATCCCGGGCTGCGATTCCCTGCTCCGCCGAAAAACGTTCCCTGATCCAGCAATTTAGTTCCCTGTTCCTGTACGCAGGGAATATCATTGTAACCGACTGATCAAACGTACATTCTCGGCGCGTGAAGCCGATTATGCCGGTCAAAGCCACCTGATTTCCCTGTACATCTCCTTTAAACAGGGAAGGCGTCACCAGAGCAGAGTTCGCACCGGACTGCGAGCACCACCACTTCCCGGGCCCTTCGATCGAAGCGTTTTCCCGTAATGATGTCCCGCGAGAGCCAAGCTCGCGGCGCATCTCGCCAGGACTCGGTGCAGAGGTGCAAGAAGTGGAAGGTGCCGAACCGCGCCAGGGAGAGCGGGCGCTAAAACGATCGGCGACGGATGCCCAGCCGCCCTCAGTCTATGCTCGGCAGCAAGAAGCCCTCTCGCAAAGCCAGCTAAAAAGGGTTCCGCGCCTCGAACTCGAGTGCGCCCAAGACGGGGACTCTCGCCGAATCAACCGGAGACTAGCAAAAGATTGCTAAATATTTAATATTGCATTCCGAAGGCGCGCTCGCGAAGATGATTCCGGTAAAGCGTTGGGGCGTGCGCTCTGCGCCATTTGGCGTTGCGTCGGTCTAGGTGATCTGCGGCGATGTCCCTGTAACGCATAGTGAAAGGTCGCCCGGAGGGCTCGCGTGCCTGTTGTCGAAAGGGAGTTTTGGGCGTTGAGCGTGCGGGGTTTGCGCGATCGGTTTGTTTTACTCGGGATTTTCTTCGTTTCGTTTGCACGAGCGTCGAACCCCTCAGGACGCCTTTTCCCGACGCATCGGTCCGACCGCAGGAGGCAATCTGCCGGAGTGCAGTCGATGCTGAGCGCATCGCTGCAAAGGGAATAGGTTGCCTCAGAGTGAGCCAGTGGGCGATGTCGATGGGGAGAGACATTTGGCGCCGGTCGGTCACGGTGATTCTGGGCGCAACGGAGCGGGAGGCGGTGGCCGGTTGCGTGTCGGGGCCCGGCGCCAGTTGTCCGAACGCCGGCTCGCGTGGAGGGGTGCCGCGGCGATGACAGGCGAGGCGAATGGCCATGATCCGTCAGCCGTCGTCCCGGGGCGGCGCTGGTTCGTGGTTCAGAGCCAGCCGCGAAAAGAGCTGTATGCGAGCGCGAATCTCGAGAACCAGGGCTTTCCGACCTTCACCCCGCGGCTCCGGCGCACGGTCCGCCATGCCCGCCGCCTGAAGGCCGTTCAGGTGGCATTGTTCCCGCGGTACCTCTTCATCTCGCTCGACCTGTCGCGCGATCGCTGGCGCTCGGTCAACGGGACATTCGGCGTCTCGCGCGTGGTCACCGACGGCTCGATGCCGGCGCCGGTGCCCTCGGGGCTGGTCGAGGGGCTGATTGCCGCCGCCAACGGGGACGGCGTGATCGCGTTCAGCGCGCCGCTGGTGCCGGGCGAGCAGGTCCGGCTTCTCGAAGGCCCGTTCGCCGACCAGATCGGCCACCTCGTGGCCCTCGACGACGCAGGGCGCGCGAGAGTGCTGCTGGAGATCCTGGGCGCCGAGCGCGAGGTGCGCGTTTCGTCGTCAGTGCTCGCCCCGGTCACCGACGGGGGCCTGCGCCGCTAGGCGCTTGCCGATGATTGGCGCGCATCGGGCGCGCCGATCTCCACGGAAACCAAGACGGGTGAGCCGTTGCTTCACCCGAATGGCGGTAGCGTGGCCAACCGGCTGGTGTTGCCCTGCCAAGGAAATCGATGAATTCCCCGTCCGACAAGGTCGCTCTCATAACCGGCATCACCGGGCAGGACGGCGCCTACCTGGCCGAGTTACTGCTCGGAAAGGGCTATGTCGTGCACGGCTTGAAGCGCCGCTCGTCGAGCTTCAACACCGAGCGTATCGACCACCTCTACCAGGACCCGCACGAGCCCGACACGCGCCTCTTCCTGCATTACGGCGACATGACGGACGCGACCAACCTGATCCGCATCGTGCAGGAGACTCAGCCGGACGAGATCTACAACCTTGCCGCCCAGAGCCACGTGCAGGTCAGCTTCGAGACCGCCGAGTACACCGCCAACGCGGATGCGCTCGGCACGCTTCGCCTGCTCGAGGCCATCCGGCTCCTCGGGCTCAGGGACAGGTCGCGCTTCTATCAGGCATCTACCTCGGAGCTCTACGGCGCCACGCGCGAGGTGCCCCAGAACGAGACGACGCCGTTCTGTCCGCGCTCGCCTTACGGGGCGGCCAAGCTTTTCGCCTACTGGACCGTCGTGAACTATCGCGAGGCCTATGGCCTGCACGCCTCGAACGGGATCCTCTTCAACCACGAGAGCCCGATCCGCGGCGAGACCTTCGTCACGCGCAAGATCACGCGGGCCGTGGCGGCGATCACGCTCGGGCTGCAGAAGACGCTCTACCTCGGCAACCTGGACGCCCGCCGCGACTGGGGCCACGCGCGCGACTATGTCGAGGGCATGTGGCGGATCGTGCAGCAGCCGGAGGCCGACGACTACGTCCTCGCGAGCGGCGAGTCGCATTCGGTTCGCGAGTTCGTCGAGCGGGCGTTCGAGGTGGCCGGCTTCGAGGTCCGCTGGGAAGGCCAGGGGGTCGAGGAGATCGGGCTGATCGACGGGCTCAATTACCCGGTCGTGCAGGTCGATCCGCGCTATTTCCGCCCCACCGACGTGGACGAGCTCGTTGGTGACGCCTCCAAGGCGCGGACGCGGTTGGGCTGGCGCTACGAAACCCGCTTCGAGGATCTGGTCGCGGAGATGGTCCGGGCAGACCTTGAGAGCCTCGAGAGCGGAGCCCGAAGCCCACGGGGAGGCCGTGACGGCTGAACCGATCTTCTCGCTCGCCGGCAAGCGGGTGTGGGTCGCGGGCCATCGTGGCATGGTCGGCTCGGCGCTCGTCCGCAGGCTCGAGCGCGAGAACTGCGCGCTCGTCGCCGCGGAGCGCGAGCGGCTCGATTTGCGCGACCAGGCCGCGGTCGCGTCCTGGATGACCGGGACGAGGCCAGAGGTCGTCTTCCTCGCCGCGGCGCGGGTCGGGGGCATCCTGGCCAACAACGCCCGCCCGGCGGAGTTCCTCTACGACAATCTCATGATAGCGGCCAACGTCATTCACGCCGCCCACCGGACCGGTGTCGAAAAGCTCCTGTTCCTCGGCTCGTCCTGTGTCTATCCGCGGCTGGCACCGCAGCCGATTCCGGAGGAGGCCTTGCTCGCCGGGCCGCTCGAGCCGACCAACGAGCCCTACGCGGTTGCAAAGATCGCCGGGATCGAGCTCTGCCAGAGCTACCGGCGTCAATACGGCGCCGATTTCATCTCCGCGATGCCGGCCAATCTCTACGGGCCCGGCGACAACTATGACCCGGAAAGCGCCCATGTCCTGCCGGCGCTCCTGCGCAAGGCGCACGAGGCGAAGCTGGCGGGCGCGCGGCAGCTTGTCGTCTGGGGCGGCGGCGAACCGCGCCGCGAGTTCCTGCATGTCGACGATTGCGCCGACGCGCTCGTGCATCTCGTGCAGCACTATTCCGGGGATCTGCCGATCAATGTCGGCACCGGGGAGGACATCAGCATCAGCGACCTCGCCAGGCTCGTCATGCAAGTGGTGGGACTCGAGGCCGAGCTTGTCCACGACCGCTCGAAGCCCGACGGGACGCCGAGGAAGCTGCTCGATGTCAGCCGCCTCGCCAAGCTCGGCTGGTCGGCGCGGATTCCGCTCGAGGAAGGCGTCAGGGCGACCTACGAAGCCGCACCCTTCGAGGCGCCAGTGTCATGAGCAGCCCGGGCAAACGACCCGCCAGCCCGCGGCTGATTGCGGTCAACCGGTTTTTCTGGCCCGACATGGCCCCGACGGGCCAGCTGCTGGGTGACCTTGCCGGCGACCTCTGCGCCCGCGGCTGGCTGGTGACGGTGATTTGCGGCCGGCACCGCTACGACCGGCCCTATGGACGGCTCGCGCCGCGCGAGACGGTCGACGGCGTCGCCGTGCAGCGGGTCTGGTCTTCCGGGGTCGGTAGCGGTTCGCTCCTTGGCCGGCTGCTGGCCTATCTGAGCTTCCACGTGTCGGCCACCCTGGCGCTGCTCGCCGAGGCGAAGCGGGGCGACGTGGTCCTGGTGGGGACCGACCCCCCGCTCTTTTCTGTTCCGGCCGCGCTGTTGGCACGCCTGAAGGGGGCGAGACTGGTGAGCTGGAACCATGACCTTTTCCCGGAGGTCGCCGAGGCGCTCGGTTTTGCCTCGGCGGGAAGCGGCTTCGGTCGAATGCTCGCCCGCTTGCGCGACGCATCGCTGCGCGCTGCCACCCTGAACGTCGTCGTCAGCGGCGGGATGAAGGAGCGCCTCGCGCGCAGGGGCGTCCTGCCGGAACGCATCCGGGTGATTCCGAACTGGAGCGCCCGCGAGATCCGGCCCGTGCCGTTGGCGGCGAATCCGCTGCGCGTCGAATGGGGCCTCGCCGACAGGTTTGTCATCGGCTATTCGGGCAATCTCGGCCGGGCGCACATGGGCGAGCGCGTCGCGGAGCTGGTACGCCGAACGATCGACCTGCCGCGACTCTCCTGGCTCTTCATCGGCGGCGGGAGTGGCCAGTCGCACATCCAGGACGTGATCACCGAGACCGGGGCGACGAACGTTTTGTTCCGGCCGTACCAGGCGCGCTCCGAGCTCAGCCGCTCGCTCTCCGTGCCAGACCTTCACCTCGTGACGCTCGCGCCGGCCTGCGAGGACCTGATCATGCCGTCGAAGCTCTCGGGGGTGATGGCGGCGGGGCGGCCGTTGCTGTTTCTCGGAGATCGCGACGGCGCGATCGCCCGCACGATCCTGCGCCACGACATCGGCGAGGTGCTCGACCCGGATCGTCCCGAAACATGGACCTCGAAGGTCGCGGCGCTGCTGGCCCGGCCGGATCGTCTCGCCGAGATGGGCGCCCGCGCGCGCGAGGCGGGGGAGGCGGAACTCGCTCCAGCCCGTCTTGTCGCGTCGTGGCGGGAGGTTCTCGCGGAGACGGCAGCGCAAGGCTACGCGGGGTCGGCGCCTGCAGCTTTGTACCGTCAGGAAGCGCGGCCCGGGCATGATCGCCCAATTTTACAGCGCTCTCGGGCGGCTGCCCGCACAGCCTTCCTCGGGCTGGCTGGCGTTGCCTCGGTGCTGGCGCTCTACCCCGAGTTCAACTTCGGCGCGCTGCAGGGCTGGAAGGACGCAAGCGAACCGCTCGCACACACCCTCGCCTTCGCCGGGCTCACGGCGGCCGGAGCATTCGCCTGGCGGCTCTCGGCTGGCCTGCTTCTCGGCCTCGTGACGCTCGCCATTGGCCTCGAGCTCGTTCAGTTTCTCAGCCCCGGCCGCGAGCCGCATCTGGGGCAGGTCGTTGCGAGCATCGCCGGCGTTTCGCTTGGGGGCGTCTTCGTCCGCGCCCGGCAAGCGGTCTCTTGGGGTTGACGGACGATGGTGGGCCACGGGCCGGACGGACGATGGCTACGGATGCGATCGTGCATCGGCTGCATTTCGCGGCAAGGCGTCTGGTCGCCGGCCGCGACGGGCGCGCTGTTCGGCGTTATCGCGCAAGGCCGGAATAATGGTACGCATGCGTTACAGCTGAAAAAAGGGGCCTGGCCTTCGCGCGGGGCCGTTCAAAAAAACAGGAAAAAGGCGCGAGCGAGAGCCGGGGAGCCCGCGTTCGAGCAATCGCCGCGAACTCTAAAGTAGAGGACTCTAGAGCGTTGCACGAATACAACATGTGGGATGTTGGAAACTACACCGAAGAAAAGCCCAACCATGGACGCCGGTGCTCCGCCACCCGCCGGGCACGACGTCGGGCCCGCAGGCCATTCTTTTTTGCAGGAGGCACCTCCGGAGGGTCCGGGTAGACATGCTCGCGGCCACGACCAACTCGCCCCGGGAGAAGCCTTGGGTGGGATGGCGTTTGTTGTTCCGGCGCCTCTTCTGGCTCACGGTGCTCGCCATCGCCGTGCTCGCGCTCTGGCCGCGCCTGACATTGCCGGAGCCGGCGGCGACGCAAGGCTCGACGCAGTATTTTCATCACGTCCACGCCTTCCTGGTGCTGATGCTGCTCGGCGCGGCCGGCTGGGGGATGCGCAACCGGCTCGTCCTCGGCCTCACGCTCTACGCCATCGGGCTCGAGCTGGCGCAAACCGTCGCGCCCGGGCGGGAGACAGCGTTAAAAGACATGCTGGCGAGCCTTGCGGGCGTCGCGCTCGGCTACGCGCTCGCGCGGCTCATCCGGATCGCGAGGACATGGCGAACGGGCCCGGGGCGCGCGGCGCAGTCCCGGTCAATGGCCCGGGCGAGGCCCGCGCCCGCCAGGCGACGGCCGCGCCGGGCGCCGCAGGCATGATGGGGATGCAGCCATGACGGGGACGGTGCTCGTCACCGGCGGGGCCGGATACATCGGCAGCCATTGCTGCAAGCTCCTCGCCGAGGCCGGGTACACGCCGGTCGTCTACGACGATCTCTCGACGGGGCATCGCGACTTCGTGCGCTGGGGCCCGCTCATCGAGGGCGACATCCGCGACCGCGACCGGCTAGAGGCGGCGCTCGCCGCGCATCGCCCAACTTGCGTGATGCATCTCGCGGCGCTCACGCTGGTGGCCGAGTCGGTGCGCGATCCCGCGCGCTACGAGGCGGTCAATGTCGGCGGCACGCGCGCGCTCCTCGAGGCGATGCAGGCGACGGGCACCGAGAGCCTGGTCTTCTCGTCGAGCTGCGCGGTCTACGGCACGCCCGACGAGGTTCCGATCGACGAGGCGGCGTCGAAGGCGCCCGTCAGCCCCTATGGCGCGACCAAGCTCGCCGCCGAGTCGACGATCGCCGGGTTCGGCGGGAAAGACGGCATCCGGTCCGTGTCGCTCAGATACTTCAACGCCTGCGGCGCCGATCCCAAGGCTGAAATCGGCGAGGATCACGACCCGGAGACGCATCTGATCCCGCTCGTGCTCGACGTCGCGCTCGGGCGCAGGCCCGAGATCGCCGTCTTCGGCACC
>JBEPXW010000007.1:0-16324 GCA_041641715.1 Pseudomonadota bacterium | reverse complement strand
CAATCAGCACGCGGACGTCCTGCGGGCCCCAGTTCTCGGCGCCGAAGTCGAAGGCGCCCTCCTGCGCCATGAACGAGCCGCCGACGCCGGTGGCGGAGAAGTCCACCTTGCCCTGGCGGAGCGGCTCGGTCCGCGCGATGTCGTTCGCTCCGGGCAGGACGCGCAGGTTGACGCCGATCTCGTTCTTCAGCGCCGCGCCGATGGCGACCGACTGGTTGTAGCCGGCCGAGCCGGTGCCGTAGGCGGTCCAGGCGAGCTGGCCGGGCAGCTCGATGTCCTGGGCGGCCGCGGGCGCGGCGATGAGTGTCGCGGCGGCCGCCGCGAGGATGGGCCGGGTGATGTGCATTGTCTCCTCCCTGAGTGTTCTGTCGCTTTGGTATTGGCCTTGGACCCGTCGAGTCGGTTTCTACTCTTGCGAAATTGCGTTTCGCAAGCAAGGCTGAGGAATCGTCAAAGCCGTGATTGCCGGGAAGGGGGAGCGCATGCGCCGCGCCGCGGAGCTGCTTGTGGAGTGCCTGAGGGCGCATGGCGCCGACCGGATCTTCTGCGTGCCGGGGGAGAGCTATCTCGAGCTACTGGACGCGCTGCGCGACGCTCGGGAGAGCCCCCCTCGCATCGACACGGTGGTCTGCCGGCACGAGGGCGGCGCCGGGTTCATGGCGCTGGCCGACGCCAAGATCACCGGACGGCCCGGGGTGCTGGCCGTCAGCCGCGGCCCCGGCGCGACCAACGCCGCCATCGCGATCCACGTGGCCGAGCAGGACGCGGTGCCGCTGGTCGTGCTGGTCGGGCAGGTGGCGCGCCACGAGCGCGGGCGCGGCGCGTTCCAGGAGGTGGATTACGGAGGCATGTTCGGCGCGGTCGCCAAGGGCGTCTGGGAGGTGCACGACGCCGACCGGCTGGGCGAGGTCACGGCGCGGGCCTTCCACGCGGCGCAGTCGGGCACGCCGGGCCCGGCGCTGATCGTGCTGCCCGAGGACATGCTGGGCGACGCGACCGGAGCGGAGGTCGTGGCCCCGCACCCGGTGGTGCGCGGAAGGCCGGGGGCGAGCGAGATCGACGCGGTGATGGCGCGGCTAGAGGCGGCTGAGCGTCCGCTGGTGATCGCCGGGGGCATGCTCTCGGACGCGGAGGGCCGCACGGCCCTGAAGCGGGCGGCCGAGGCGCACCGGCTGCCGGTGGCGCTGACCTTCAAGCATCAGGAGATCTTCGACAACGGCTCGGAGCTCTACGCCGGGCATCTCGGTTTCAAGGTGCCGCCGGTGCTGATCGACGCGCTGGCCGAGGCGGATCTCGTTCTGGCGGTCGGCACCCGGCTCGGCGACACGCCGACGCAGGGCTACACCTTCCCCGCCGCGCCGACGCCACGGCAGCCGCTGGTCCACGTCTATCCGGACCCGGGCGTCGTCGGCAGTGTTTATCGCAGCGAGATCGGCGTAGTGGCGGACCCGGCGGCCTTCCTCGCCGCACTGGCGGAGCGAAACGCGGCCGTCTCCGGCAACCGCGAGGCCTGGGTCGAGAAACTGCGTGGCGTCGTCCGGGGCTTCGCCGCCTACCGGCCCGAGCCGCGGCCGGACGGGGTGGACTTCGGCTTTGTGGTCCGAGAGCTGGCGGCGCAGGCGCCGCGCGATGCGGTGATGACCATGGACGCGGGGAACTTCTCGTCCTGGGTGCACTCGGTCTGGCCGTGGGACGGCACGCAGACAGCGGTGGCCTCGGTCGGCGGCGCCATGGGGATGGGCGTGCCGGGTGCGGTCGCGGCCTGCCTGCGCGACCCCGGGCGGACGGTGATCGCCTTCTGCGGCGACGGCGGCGCGATGATGACCGGCAACGAGCTGGCGACCGCGGTCGCGCGGGGGGCCAAGCCGAAGATCGTGATCTCGAACAACCGCTCTTACGGCACGATCCGGCTGCACCAGGAGCGCGACCACCCGCGCCGGGTCGCGGCGACCGACCTCGTGAACCCGGACTTCGCCGCCTGGGGAAGGTCCTTCGGGGCGCTCGGCCTGACGGTGACGACGCCGGAGGAGGCGGCCGGGGCGGTCGCCGAGGCGCTGGCGCATGACGGGCCGGCGGTGATTGACGTGGTGAGCTCAATCGAGGCGATCAGCGCCTACACGACCATCGCCCGCCTGCGGGGCGAGGGCTGAGCAGGAATGTGATTTCGCGGAGCAGTTCGTTGTTCCGCAGGAGCCGCGGCTGCTAGAGTGGCCAAAAGGCCGGAGACGCAAGACCTGCCAGGGCGGGAGGAATGATGAAGCAGCCGGACGCAGCGGATTACGTGGTCGGCGTCGTCGGCGCCGGGGCCATGGGGCAGGGGATCATCCAGGTCTCGGTGCAGGGCGGCATGCGGACACTGATCTTCGACGCCAAGCCCGGCGCGGCCGAGGCGGCGCGGAAGTCCGTCGCCGGCCGGATCGAACGATTGGTCGAGAAGGAGCGGATCGGGCAGGACGAGGCCCAGGCGGCGATCGACCGGATGGAGGTCGTTGACGATGTCGCTGCGTTCAGCCCCTGCGATGCCGTGATCGAGGCGATCATCGAGGACCTCGAGATCAAGCGCGAGACCTTCGGGAAGGTCGAGGCGGCGGTCGGGGCGGACTGCCTGATCGCGTCCAACACCTCGTCGATCCCCATTGCCTCGATCGCCCGGGCCTGCGAGCGGCGCGGCCGGATCGCGGGGCTGCATTTCTTCAATCCCGTGCCGCTCATGAAGCTGGTCGAGGTGATCCGCGCGGCCGAGACGACGGACGCGACCGTCGAGGCGCTGACGGCGCTCGGCAAGCGGTTCGGGCGGACGCCGGTGACAGTCAAGGACAGCCCCGGCTTCCTGGTCAACATGGGCGGGCGTGCCTTCACCACCGAGGGCCTCCGGATCGCCCACGAGGGCGTGGCGACGCCGGCGCAGGTCGACGCCATCATGCGCGACTGCCGGCATTTCCGCATGGGGCCGTTCGAGCTGATGGACCTGACCGGGATCGACGTGAACTACCCGGTCAGCATGATTGTCTACGAGGGCTATCTCCACGACCCGCGCCTCAAGACCGCGCCGAACCACAAGGCGATGGCGGATGCCGGCCTCTTCGGACGCAAGGCCGGGCGCGGCTGGTACGACTACGAGGACGGCAAGCCGCTGGATCGCCCCTCGCCGGATCACGTCCCGGAGGCCGAACCGCCGGAGACCGTGCAGCTCGCGGAGGCGGACGAGCGGCTCGAGGCTTTCCTCGCCGAGATCGGCGTCGCGGTCGGCCGGTCCGGGCCCTTCGTCGCTGCGCCGATGGGCGAGGACGCGACACATGTCTCGCTCAGGACCGGGGTGGCGCACGAGGCGCTCGTCTGCATCGACCTGACCGGGGACATCTCGCAGCGCGTGACCCTGATGACCGCGCCGGGGGCGGACCCGGCGGCGCTCGACATGGTGGCGGCGGCGGTGATCCGCTCGGGCCGCGCGGTGACAGCGATCAAGGACAGCCCCGGCTTCGTTGCGCAGCGGCTGAGCGCGATGATCGCCAACCTCGGCTGCTATATGGCCGAGATCGGCCTCGCGACGCCCGCGGACATCGACCTCGCGATGCAGCTCGGGTTGAATTACCCGCTGGGGCCGCTGGCGCTGGCCGAGGACATGGGCGCGGGTGAGACGCTTCAGGTCCTCGAGCAGCTCCAAGCGATCACGGGCGAGGACCGCTACCGGCCGAGCATGTGGCTGAAGCGCCGGGCGCGGCTCGGGCTGGCGCTGGCGACGGAGGCCTAAGCATGGGGCGCTGGACCCGGCGGCCCGAGGGCTCGAACTGGGGCGACTTCGGCCCGGACGACGAGCGGGGGCGGCTCAACCTGCTGACGCCGGAGAAGGTCAGGCAGGGCGTCGCGGAGGTACGCGAGGGGCGGAGCTTCTGCCTGTCGCTGCCCTTGGACCTGCCGGGCGGCAACCTGCTGAACTCGGCGCGCCACCCGCCGCAACGCTTCGCGACACGGACGCCGGAGGGCACGGACCGCTACCTGCTGCGGATCGGTGAGGCCAACCCGGATTTCTCTGACGTGGTGAACGACGACCGGGTGATGATCCACACCCAGTATTCGACCCAGTGGGACTCGCTCGCCCATGTCGGCTCGGAGTTCGACGCCGACGGCGACGGGGCGGCGGAGCCGGTCTTCTACAACGGCTGGCGCGGCGGTGAGGACATCACTGTCGCCGGCCATTGCGAGGACTGCGGCGGGCTGACGGCGGTCGAGGCGCGTCGGCTGGGCATCGACCGGATGGCCGAGACCTGCGTGCAGGGGCGGGCGATCATGGTGGACCTGCACGCGATCCACGGGGACGCGCATCTCGACCTAGATTTCGCCGCGCTCGAGGAGACGATGGCGGCGCAAGGCGCCAGTGTCGAGGAAGGCGACATGCTGTGCCTCCATACCGGTTTCGGTCGCAAGATCATGGAGATGGGCGGAAAACCTGACAAGGCGACGCTGCACGGCTCCTGCGTCGCGCTCGAGGGGCGCGACCCCCGCCTGCAGGAATGGGTGCGGGACTCGGGCGTCGCGGCGCTGATCTCCGACAACTACGCGGTGGAGCGGGTGCCGAGCCGGACGGGCGAGGGCCGCCGGCCGTTCCTGCCGCTGCACGAGCTCTGCCTCTTCAAGCTGGGCGTGCCGCTCGGCGAGCTCTGGTGGCTGACCGACCTCGCAGACTTTCTACGCAGTGCCGGGCGCACGCGGTTCCTGCTGACGGCGCCGCCCTTGCGGCTTCCGGGCGCGGTCGGCTCGCCGGTCACGCCCGTGGCGACGGTGTAGCCCATGACGACGATCGAGAGCCTGCTCAACCCGCGCTCCATCGCCATCGTCGGCGCCTCGGACGACCCGACGCGGATCGGCGGGCGGCCGCTCAGCCACATGATCAAGCAGGGCTTCGACGGCGCGATCTACCCCGTCAACCCGAAGCGCGACACGGTGCAAGGGTTGAGAACCTATCCGAGCCTCGCCGAGATCAACGGCGATCTGGACTTCGTGCTCGTGGCGGTGCCGGCCGCGGTGGTCGGCGAGCAGGTGCGGGTGGCGGCCGAGAAGGGCGCCCGCACTGTGATGATCTTCTCCTCGGGCTTCGCCGAGACGGGCCCCGAGGGCACCGCGATGCAGGACGAGCTGACCCGGATCGCACGCGAGACCGGCGTGCGGGTGGTCGGGCCGAACTGCCTCGGCGCGTTCAACTCGGCGACGCGGTTCTACCCGACCTTCACCTCGACGATCGACTGGGCGACGCCCCAGCCCGGGGGCATCTCCATCGCCAGCCAGTCCGGGGCCTATGGCAGCCACATCTACATGGCCTCGCACAGGAAGGGGCTCGGCATCGGCTACTGGCTGACCACCGGGAACGAGGCGGACCTGCACGTGGCCGAGGCGATCCGGCTCCTGGCCGAGCGGGACGACGTGCACACCATCATGGCCTATGCCGAGAGCATTAAGGACGGCGAGATGCTGGTCGAGGCGCTGGAGGTGGCCCGCGCCAACCGCACGCCGGTGATCTTCATGAAGGTCGGCCGCTCGACCGTGGGCGCGGCGGCGGCCTCGTCGCACACCGCCTCGCTGGCGGGCGAGGACGCGATCTACGACGCGGTGCTGCGCCAGCACGGCGCCTGGCGAGTGAACTCCACCGAGGAGATGCTGGACATCGCCTATGCCACGCGCCCGCGCATCTACCCGGCCGGGCGGCGGCTCGGGCTGGTGACGATCTCCGGCGGCGCCGGGGTGCTGATGGCCGACGCCGCGGAGGAGCAGGATCTTGACGTCGCGCCCATGCCGGATGACGCGCAGGCCGAGATGAAGGCGATCCTGCCCTTCGCCTCGCCGCGCAACCCGGTGGATGTCACAGCGCAATTCTTCAACGATCTCAGTCTCGTGCCGCGCTTCACGAAAGCGATGCTCGAAAAGGGTGGCTATGACGCGCTGATCGGCTTCTGGACCTCCGTTGCCGGCTCGCCGCTGCTTGGCAACCCGCTGCTGGGCCACCTGACCGAGACGATGAAGGACTACCCCGGCCGGCTGTTCCTGCACGTCATGCTGGCCCCCGACGAGATGGTGGCGCGCTACGACGAGGCCGGCTTCCCGAGCTTCGAGGACCCGACGCGGGCCATCGTCGCCATGGCGGGGCTGATGTTCTTCGGCGAGGCCTTCGCGAAAGGGGCCGAAGCGACTCCGCGGGTGCCGGCCTTCGACCCGTTGCCGGAAGGCGTGCCGGGCGAACGGGAAGCGAAGGCGGCCTTGGCGGCTGCAGGCCTGCCCGTGGTCGAGGACCGGCTGGCGACGTCGCCGGAGGAGGCCACGGCGGCGGCACGGGACTTCGGCTGCCCGGTGGCGATGAAGATCGCCTCGCCGGACATTCTGCACAAGACCGAGGCCGGCGGGGTGAAACTGGGCGTGAGCGAGGCGGAGGCGGCCGTCGCCCACGAGGCGATCATGGCGAGCGGGCGGGCCTATGCGCCCGACGCGCGGATCGACGGGGTGCTGGTCTCGCCGATGGTCTCGGGCGGGGTCGAGTGCATCCTCGGCGCCAAGACCGACCCGGTGTTCGGCCCGGTGGTGATGTTCGGTCTTGGCGGGGTGTTCACCGAGGTGCTGCGCGATGTATCCTTCCGCCGGGCGCCCTTCGGGCCGGAGACGGCGCGGGCGATGGTCGACGAGCTCAAGGGATCGGCGCTGCTCAAGGGCGCACGCGGGCGGCCGTCCACCGACCTCGACGCGCTGGCCGGGGCGATCTCGCGGCTCTCTCTGTTCGCGGCGGCGCACGGGGACGCCGTCGAGAGCATCGAGATGAACCCGCTTCTCGCGCGGCCCGAAGGGCCGGTCGCGCTGGATGCGCTGATTGTGAAGAAAGGGGCCTAACCCTATGGCGTTGCCACCGATTCTCCGGAACCTCCGCATCCCCGCCTTCGGCGCGCCGATGTTCATCGTGCAGAATCCCGAGCTGGTGCTGGCCCAGTGCAAGGCCGGCATCCCGGGCTGCTTCCCGGCGCTGAACGCGCGGGAGGCGGAAGGTGAGCCCATCGAGCTCGACCGCTGGCTCCGGCACATCACCGAGGAGCTGGACCGGCACAACCAGGCGAACCCCGACCGCCCCGCCGCGCCCTACGGCATCAACCAGATCGTCCACCGCTCGAACGCGCGGCTCGAGCGCGACCTCGACATCATGGTGAAATGGGAGGTGCCCATCGTCGTCACCTCGCTTGGCGCGCGCGTCGAAGTGAACGAGGCGGTGCATTCCTATGGTGGTATCACGCTGCATGACGTGATCCATGACGGCTTCGCCCGGAAGGCCATCGAGAAGGGTGCCGACGGGCTGATCGCGGTCGCCGCCGGGGCAGGAGGGCACGCCGGCACGCTCTCGCCCTTCGCGCTGGTCCAGGAGATCCGCGAGTGGTTCGACGGGCCGCTGATCCTCTCGGGCGCCATCGCCACCGGCGACGGCATCCTCGCGGCCGAGGCCATGGGGGCGGACCTCGCCTATCTCGGCTCGGCCTTCATCGCCACGCGCGAGGCGAACGCGCCGGAGGGCTACAAGCGGATGATCGTCGAGGGGGCGGCGAAGGACATCGTCTACACCAGCCTCTTCACCGGCGTGCACGGCAACTACCTGAAGGAGGCCGTCCGCGCCATCGGCATGGACCCGGACGACCTGCCGGAGAGCGACCCCACCAAGATGGACTTCTCGGCCGGCTCGTCGAAGCCGAAGGCGTGGAAGGACGTATGGAGCGCCGGGCAGGGCATCGGGGCGGTGAAGGAAATCCTGAGCGCCGGCGAGCTGGTCGACCGGCTCGAACGCGAGTACCACGCCGCGCGCGCCCGGCTCGGGCTGGCCGCGCGGGCGGCGGCGGAATAGGGGAGGAAGCCATGGCAGGATATTTCGAGGGCCCGGGGCCCGAGGCGCAGTACTACGCCTACCTGAAGGAGGGGCGCTTCATGATCCAGCGCTCGGCCTCGACCGGGCGTCACGTGTTCTACCCGCGCGTGCTGGTGCCCGGCACCGGCGAGGCCGACCTCGAATGGGTCGAGGCGAGCGGCGAGGGTACGGTCTACGCCACCACCGTCACCCGGCGCCGGCCGGAGAAGGGCGGCGACTACAACGTGGCGCTGATCGACCTCGCCGAGGGGCCGCGGATGATGTCCCGCGTCGTCGGCATCGAGCCCGGCGAGGTGACCGTCGGCATGAAGGTGCGCGCGAAGGTCGACGAGCTGAACGGCGCGCCCGCCGTCGTCTTCGAGCCGGCGTGAGGGAGGGGACGATGGCAGATCTCAAGCACCTCCGCGGCAAGGCGGCCTGCGTCGGCGCCGCCACCTGCGCGTTCGGCGAGGCACACGGCCGCAACGCCATGGAGATCATGGTCGAGGCGGTCCACAAGGCGCTGGCGGACGCGGATATCCCGCTCAGCGAGGTGGACGGGCTGTTCTCGGCGACCGCCTTCCACTCGATGGCGGCGATGTCGCTGGCCGAGCATCTCGGCATCCAGCCGAAGTTCTCCAACGGCTCGAACATCGGCGGCTCGTCGTTCATGGCCCATGCGCTGGATGCGGCGCTCGCGCTCGAGGCGGGGCTGATCGACGTCGCCGTGATCGCCTATGGCTCGAACCAGCGGACGGCGGGTGGCTTCCGCTCCGTCTCCGAGCCGATGCCGTTCGAGGCGGAGTACGAGCCGCGGAACCCGATCACGGCCTACGCGCTGGCCGCCAGCCGCTACATGCACCAGTTCGGCGCGACTCGCGAGCACCTCGCCGAGGTGGCGGTCGCCGCCCGCAAGTGGGCGCAGCTCAACCCGGAGGCTATCGAGCGCGGGCCGCTGACCATCGAGGACGTCATCGGCGCGCGGCCCATCTCCGACCCGCTCGGCAAGCTGGACTGCTGCCTCGTGACGGACGGGGCGGGCGCCGTCGTGATGACCCGGCCCGACCGCGCCAAGGACGGGCCGCAGAAGCCGGTCTATCTGCTCGGCGCGGCGATGGCGCATCACCACCGGATGATCTCGGCGATGCCGGACCTGACCGTCTCGGCTGCCGCCGACAGCGGGCCGCGCGCCTTCCGGATGACGGGGTACTCGGCTCAGGACATGGACACGGTGCAGCTCTACGACGCCTTCACCATCAACACGATCCTGTTCCTCGAGGATCTCGGCTTCTGCGCCAAGGGCGAGGGCAAGGACTTCGTCTCAGGCGGGCGCATCGCGCCCGGCGGCGCCCTGCCGGTGAACACGAACGGCGGCGGGCTCTCCTGCGTGCATCCTGGCATGTACGGGCTCTTCGTCATGATCGAGGCGATCCGCCAGGCCCGCGGCAATTGCGGCGACCGGCAGATCGACGGGGCGCAGCTCTGCCTCGCCCACGGCAATGGCGGTGTGCTCTCGAGCCAGGTGACGACGATCTGGGGCACCGGCGACACGCTCTAGCGACGGGAGGTCGCAATGGACCTGAACTACACGCCCGAGGAAGAGGCCTTCCGCAAGGACATCCAAAACTGGCTGGCGAAGAACCTCTCGCGGCGGCTTTCGCGGAAGGTGCAGCGGGGCCAGCGGCTCACCAAGGAGGACTATCTCGAGTGGCACGCGCTGCTGCGCTCGCGCGGCTGGCTCGCCTGGCACTGGCCGGAGGAGTACGGCGGCACGGGCTGGGGGCCGGTCGAGAAGCACATTTTCGAGGAGGAGGCCGTCGCCGCCGGCGCCCCCCGCGTGGTGCCCTTCGGACTGAACATGCTGGGCCCCGTGCTGATCAGGTTCGGCACCGAGGAGCAGAAGAAATACTATCTCCCGCGCATCCTCTCCGACGAGGACTGGTGGGCGCAGGGCTACTCGGAGCCGGGGGCGGGGTCCGACCTCGCCTCGCTCAAGACGCGGGCGGTGAGGGACGGCGATCATTACGTGGTCAACGGGCAGAAAACCTGGACGACGCTCGGCCACTACGCCAATCGGATCTTCTGCCTCGTCCGCACCGACCCGGAGGCGAAACCGCAGCGCGGCATCTCGTTCCTGCTGATGGAGATGGACTCGCCCGGCATCGAGATGCGGCCGATCTACACGCTCGAGGGCGAGCACGAGATCAACGAGGTGTTCTTCACCGACGTGCGCGTGCCCGTCGAGAATCTCGTCGGCGCGGAGAACGATGGCTGGACCGTCGCCAAGTACCTGCTGACCCACGAGCGGACCGGCATCGCCGGCGTGGCCTACTCGAAGCAGGCACTGAAGTCGCTGAAGACGATCGCTCGGGAGGAGCAGAAGGACGGCCGGCCGCTGGCCGAGGACCCGCTCTTCGCCGCCCGCATGGGCCGGCTCGAGATCGACCTGATGGCGATGGAGATGTTCAACCTCCGCACGGTCGCCGCAGCGGCCGAGGGCGGCGCGCCGGGGATCGAGTCGTCGCTCCTGAAGATCAAGGGCACCCAGGTACGCCAGGAGGCGACCGACCTCCTGCGCCGCGCGGTCGGGCCTTACGCGCTGCCCGAGCTGCCGGAGGCCTTCGACGAGGGCTGGAACGGCGAGCCGCCGGGGCCGGACTATGCCCTGCCGCTGGCGCGGGCCTACTTCAATATGCGCAAGACCTCGATCTACGGCGGCTCGAACGAGATTCAGCGCAACATCGTCGCGAAAAACCTGCTCGGGCTCTGAAAGGCCCGGGCCGTCAGGAGGACGGAATGGACTTCAACCTCTCAGAAGAGAGGCAGATGCTCAAGGAGACGGCCGAACGCTTCATCCGTGAGCAGTACCCGATCGAGAAGCGCCACGAGTTCGCGCGTGCGACCTTCGGCTTCTCGCGGGCGATGTGGGAGGAATTCGCCGAGCTCGGGCTCGTCGGGGGGCTGCTGCCGCCCGAGGCCGGCGGCTTCGGCGGCACGGGCGAGGACATCGCGCTGTTGTTCGAGGCGCTCGGGCGGGGACTGGTCGTGGAGCCGTTCCTCGCCACCGGCATCCTCGGCGCATGGCCGCTTGTCGAGGCCGGCGACGAGGCCGCGCTGGAGGAGGTGATCGGCGGGCAGAGGCTGGTGGCCCTGGCGCATGGCGAGCCGAACGGGCGCTACAGCATCACCCACGTGCGCACCGAGGCCCGCGAGGGCTCGAACGGCTGGGAGATTACCGGGACCAAAGCGGCAGTCGTCAACGGCTGCGCCGCGGACACGTTGATCGTCTCGGCGCGGGTCTCGGGCGGGCCCGACGACGAGGCGGGCCTCGGGCTCTTCCGCGTGGATCCGCGCCAGGACGGGGTCGCGATACGCTCCTATGCGACGATCGACGGCGGGGCCGCGGCGGAGGTCACCCTGGGCGACGCCGTGGGCAAGCCGATCGGCACGCCGGGAGAGGCATACGCCGTGATCGAGCGCGCGGTCGGGCGGGGCGTCCTCGCGCTCGCCGCGGAGGCGCTCGGCGCGATGGAAGTCGCCAAGGACCTGACGCTCGACTATCTCCGCACGCGGGTGCAGTTCGGCAAGCCCATCGGGGCCAATCAGGCGCTGCAGCACCGCATGGTCGACATGATGCTGGAGATCGAGCAGCTCCGCTCGGCGGTGATGCTGGCGGCCTCCACGCTGGCGGCCGAGCGCGCGGTGCGCGAGCGCAACCTTTCGGCGGCGAAGCATCTCGCCGGGCGTGTCGGCCGGCAGGTCGCCGAGGAGGCGATCCAGATGCATGGCGGCATCGGCATGACCTGGGAGTCGGCAGTGCCGCACTACGCCAAGCGGATCGTGATGATCGACCACCTGCTCGGCGACACCGATCATCATCTCGAGCGGTTCATGCGATTCTCGGAGGACGCCGCATGACGGACAGGCTGAAGCTCGAGCGCCGGGGGCGGGTGCTCGTGGCGACGATCAACGACCCGAAGACGCGCAACGCGCTCGGCTGGGACTTCTACGACCCCTTCCGCGAGGCGGTCGAGGAGGCGGCCCACGACCCGGACATCGGCGCCGTCGTGCTGACCGGGGCGGGAGGTTTCTTCTCCTCGGGTGGCAACGTGCACGGCCTCAAGGAGCGCTCGGAGGCCGACTATGCGGGGCGGCGCTCGGCGGTCGACAAGCTGCACGGCATGATCCTCGCCATGCGCGGCTGCCCGAAGCCGATCATCGCCGCGGTGGAGGGCGGCGCGGCCGGGGCGGGGGCCTCGGTGGCGATGGCCTGCGACATGATCGTGGCGGCCGAGGGGGCCCATCTCTCCATCGCCTACGTGAAGATCGGCCTGACACCGGACGGGGGCGCGACGGCGTTTCTCGGCGCCACGCTGCCGCGCCAGCTCGTGGCCGAGATGGTGTTCACCGGCGACCGCGTTCCGGTGGAGCGGCTGCACACCCTCGGCATGGTGAACCGGCTGGTCGAGCCGGGCGCAACGCTTGACGAGGCGCTGGAGTTGGCCGGGCGCCTGGCCGAGGGGCCGGCCCGGGCGCTGGGCAACGCCAAGCGCCTGATCGAGCAGGCGCGGACCAACCGTCTCGACGATCAGCTCGAAGCCGAGGGCGAGTGCATCGCCGCCGCCATCGGCGGGCAGGAGGGGCAGGAGGGGATCGCGGCCTTCCTCGAGAAGCGCAAGCCCGACTTCCGGGGCAAGGCATGAGCCGCCTGCCGGATCTCGCCCCCGAAACGATGACCGAGGAGCAGCGGCGGGTCTACGACGCCATCGTGGCGGGCCCGCGGGGGCGGGTCGAAGGTCCGCACCGGGCCTGGCTGCACTCTCCCGGGCTGGCGGACCCGGCACAGCGGCTGGGGGCCTATATCCGCTTCGGCTCGCACCTGCCGCCGCGGCTTTCGGAGCTCGCGATTCTCGCCACCGCAAAGCATTACGAGGCGGAGTTCGAGTGGTACGCGCATGTGCGCTTCGCCCACGAGGCCGGCATTCCGGAGACCGTCACCGAGGCGATCCGGACGGGCGAGGCGCCGGCCCTCGAGGACCCGGAGTCGCGGATGGTCCACCGGGTCGCCGTCGCGTTGAACCGCGACCGGCGGCTCGACGATGCGACCTTCGAGGAAGCGAAGGCGGTGCTGGGGCTGCCCGCCCTCGTCGACCTGATCGCGACGGTCGGCTATTACGCGCTGGTCTCGCTGACGCTCAACGCGTTCGAGATTCCCACGCCGGATGGCTCGGCAGCCTTTCGCTAATCCCTCCAAGGCTTCCCTAAATACATGAAGAGGCGACAGTAACAGGATGGCTACGAACCTTTTTTCGCCAATCACGCTCCGCTCCCTGGAGCTGCCGAACCGGATCGTCGTCGCGCCGATGTGCCAGTATAGCGCCCATGACGGGACGATGAACGACTGGCATCTGATGCATCTCGGCCAGTACGCGGTCTCGGGCGCCGGGCTCGTCTTCGTCGAGGCGACCGGGGTCGAGCCGGAAGGGCGGATCACGCCCGGCTGCACCGGGCTGTATTCCGACGAGAACGAGGCGGCGATGGAGCGCGTCATCCGCTTCTTCCGCGAATACGGCAACGCCAAGGTGGGCATTCAGCTCGCCCATGCGGGGCGCAAGGCCTCCGTGCACGCGCCCTGGGAGGGCGGCGGGCCGCTGACGCCGGAGGAGGGCGCCTGGCAGACGGTCGGCCCCTCGGCAGTCCCGTTCGCGGATAGCTGGCACGTGCCGGAGGAAATGACCGGCCAGACGTTGGGGCGCGTCCGCGACGCCTTCGCCCGGGCGACACGCCGGGCGGACCGGCTTGGGTTCGATGCCATCGAGATCCATTCCGCGCACGGCTATCTCCTGCACAGCTTCCTCTCGCCGCTCTCGAACCGCCGCGACGACCAGTACGGGGGCAGCCTCGAGAACCGGCTGCGCTTCCCGCTCGAGGTGTTCGACGCGGTGCGGGCCGAGTGGCCGGAGGACAAGCCGCTCGGCGTGCGCTACTCGGCGACCGACTGGGTCGAGGGCGGCTGGAATCTCGAGGGCTCCATCGCCTATGCCGAGGCGCTGAAGGCGCGGGGCTGCGACTTCGTCGATATCTCGAGCGGCGGGAACTCGCCCGACCAGAAGATCACCGTGGTGCCGGGCTACCAGACCGGCTTTGCCGCCGAGATCCGGCGGGCGACCGGGCTGCCGACGATGACGGTGGGGCGCATCTACGACCCCGTCCAGGCCGAGACGATCGTCTCCACGGGCCAGGCCGACATGGTGGCGCTGGCCCGCGGCATGCTCTACGACCCGCGCTGGGCGTGGCACGCGGCCGAGGCGCTGGGCGGGCAGGCGGCCTTCCCGCCGCAGTACAAGCGCTGCCACCCGTCGCTCCAGGGCGAGCCGATCCCGGGGAACCCGCCGTCGCTGCAGAAGGGGTAAGGCGACCTCAGGGCAGCAGGACCGTCGTGCCGGTGGTCTTGCGCGCCTCGAGGTCGCGGTGCGCCTGGACGATCTCAGAGAGCGGGTAGGTTTGGTTGATCCGGATCTTCACCTGGCCCGACGAGACCAGCTCGAACAGCTCGTCGGCGCGCTCCTGGCACGCCTCGCGCGTCGAGATGTGGGTGAAGAGCGTTGGCCGCTGCACGAACAGCGAGCCCTTGGCGGCCAGCGTCTGGATGTCGAACGGCTCGGGCTTGCCGGATGCGTTGCCGAAGCTGACCATGACGCCGAGCGGGCGGAGGCAGTCGAGCGAGCCGTCCCAGGTCGCCTTGCCGACGCCGTCGAGCACCGCGTCGACCCCCTTGCCGTCGGTGATGCGCTTCACCTCGTCGACGAAGTTCTCGCGGCTGTAGTTGATGACGTGCGCGGCGCCGTGCTCCCTGGCCAGCTGGCACTTCTCGTCCGTCCCCGCGGTGCCGATCAGCGTGACCCCGCGGGCACGCGCCCACTGGCAGGCAATAAGCCCGACGCCGCCGGCGGCGGCGTGGAAGAGCACCGTGTCGCCCGCCTTCGCCTTGGCCGAGGTGGCGAAGAGGTACTGCGTCGTCAGCCCCTTCAGCATCATACCGGCGCCTTCCTCGAAGCTGATGCCATCGGGCAGGCGGCAGACATGCACCGCGTTCATGACGCGGACCTCCGTGTAGGAGCCCGGCGGCGCCGAGGCATAGGCCGCGCGGTCGCCGGGTTTCAGGTGCTCGACGCCCTCGCCGACCGCCTCGACCTCGCCGGCGCCCTCCATGCCGAGGGTGACGGGGAGGTTCAGCGGATAGACACCGGTGCGCTGGTAGATGTCGATGAAGTTGAGCCCGATGGCGTGGTGGCGGATGCGGATCTGGCCGGGGCCGGGCTCGCCGACCTCGGCGTCGACGAACGTCAACTCCTCCGGCCCGCCGAACTTCTCGATCTGGACGGCTTTCGCGGTGGTCATGGGCTCTCCTCCCTCGTTGTGCTGGCGCGACACGATAGCACCGGGACGGAACGCGGCAAGCGCGTCAGGGGCCGCCCAGCGTGACGGCGGTGAACTCGCCGACGGCCTCGCGCAAGGTCCTTTGAAGCACGTCGCGGCGCGATTGCAGCCGATCGAGATCCGCGCCGATGCCGATGGCGAGCGGACGCTGCCCGCGCGGAAGCGGCAGGAGCGTGGCGATCGAGCCGGCCCCCTCGGTCATCAGGTTCGCCGTCTCGCACCACCCCTGGGCGCGGGCCTGCTCGACCATGCCGAGCACCTGCCGCTCGGAGAGCCGGGACAGCCCGTTGTCCGTGTGCTCGGCGTTGAAGCGGCGGACGATGCGGCCGATCTCGGCGTCCGTCTTGAGCGAGAGCAGCATGACGCCGAGGCCCGAGAGATGCAGCGGGCGCTTCAGCCCCGGATGCAGGGCGATGCGCAGCGTGTGGGGCGAGACGATGACGGTGAGGTACTGCAGGTAGAGGCCGTTCTCGGCGCCGACGAGGACCGTCTCGTCGGTGCGGACCGAGAGCGTCTGCGCCAGCGCATGAATGCGCGCGATGACCTCGGTCGAGCCGAGCACCCAGTTGCCGAGGAAGGCGAGGCGCACGGAGGGGCGGTAGCGCCGCGACTCGCCGTCGTACTCGACGAAGCCGCGGGCCAGCAGGCTCTTCATCAGCGTCGAGGTGCTCGACTGCGGGATCGCCAGCCGCTCGACCAGCTCGGAGATGGTGAGCGCGCGGCGCTCGGACTCGAACACCTCGAAGATGTCGAGCACGCGGACTGCCGACTTGACCGTCTTTTCCTGCACGCGGACCTCCGGATTCATCATCCATGTGATGCACTAACGCAGGCTCGGACGCGATGCCAGAGGAAAGGACGCGGTTGCCTGTCCGGCCGTCGAGGGCTATCCGGGACGGAGCCAAGGAACGGGAGGTCGCCATGAAGGGTGCTGCACTGGTCACGGGCGCGGGCACGGGCGTCGGCCGCGCCGCCGCGCTGGCGCTGCTGGCGGATGGCTGGCACGTCGCGCTGGTCGGG
>JBEPXW010000006.1:0-17525 GCA_041641715.1 Pseudomonadota bacterium | reverse complement strand
CGGTCGCTGAACGCCTCGTTTCCGACAAAGTCGATGGACTTGACCTCGGTCAGCGGGCCTTCGCTGATTTCGAAGACGAGGTCGACCCGGTTCTCCTCGCGCTGGATCACGACCGGCTCGACCTCGGCCCCGTAGCGGCCGGTGCGGCGGTAGACCTCGATGATTCGCTGGGCATCGGCCTCCGCGGCGGAGGCGGTAAACGGCAGGCGCGGGCGCAGCTGGATGATCTGCTGCAGCTGCTCGTCATCGATCTTGTCGTTACCCTCGAAGGCGATCTGGTTGATCGACGGATTCTCGACCACCTCGACGACGATCCGGCCCTCGGCCGGGATGATGCGGACATCCTGGAAGAGCCCGGTGTCGAACAGCCGCCTCACTGCGGCGTTCAGGTCCTCCGCCGTGACCGGACGGTCCGTCGGCAGCTGCATGTAGGACAGTACCGTCTCGGCCTCAATGCGGCGATTGCCGCGGACCACGACCGATGCCGACGGCTCCTGCGCCTCCGCCCGTGTTCCGAGCGGGCCGCCTCCGAATTCGCCCCAGAGCGCCGGCACCAGGAGTCCGGCCACAATTCCGAGCACCAGCGCGCGGCACGCGCGGCGGCGCCAAATCGCTGCGACTCGTCGCATCCCCTCTCCTCTCTGGTCACGGGCGCCCGCCCGAAGAGCTCCGTGGCCAGTCCTGTCCCTCGTTTGCGATACGGTCTAGAGCCTCACCAAGTCATTATACGTCGCGAACACCATCAGCAAGATCACCAGCGACAGCCCGACCATTGTTCCGATCCGCATCCAGACCTCCCCCACGGGCCGGCCGCGCACGAACTCGATCAGGTAGAACATCAGGTGACCGCCATCGAGGATCGGGATCGGGAAGAGGTTGATCAGCCCGATGGAGGTCGACAGCACCGCGATCAGCCAGACCAGCGACGAGAACCCCTGCTGCGCCGCGTCGCCCGAGACCTCGGCGATCCGGATCGGGCCGCCGAGCTGGCTCGTGTCGGCGCCCTGGAACAGCATGTCGCCGATATAGATCAGCGTACCCGAGATGATGCGCCATGTTTCGTACGCGCCCCGCTCGACGGCGCTCACGATCGATCTGGGCTCGCGCAGCGGCTCGATCCCGGCGAGTGGCGATCCTCGCACTCCGAGCGTCGGGACGGAGGTGATCTCGCCCGTCACGGGATGCTCCCGCTCGACCATGTCCGGGACGAGGCCGATGTCCAACTCCTTGCCGTCGCGCCGAACCGTGAGTTCGATCTCCTCGCCCGCCGGCTTCTCCGCCATAACGACCTGCAGCTCGCGGTAGGAGTTTATCGACTCGCCGCTGATCGCGAGGATCACGTCGCCGGGCAGCAGGCCGGCGCGGGCCGCCGGCATCCCGGGCACGACCTCGATGATCTGCGGCGCGCGCTGGTAGCGGACCGTGATCTCTTGCACCTCGCCGTCGCGCCGGACGGTGACCTGCTGCGGCTCGCCGTCGGTGCGAGCGAGCGTGTCGACGACCTCGCCGAAGGTTCCGATCTCCTTGCCCTCGATGGAAAGGACCCGGTCGCCCTCGCGGAAGCCCACCTCCTCGGCCGCCTCGGGGTTCACCTTGCCGATCACCGGCTCGTCGGATGCCTGGCCGGTGTAGAGGAATATCCCCATGAATATGACAACCGATAGCAGGAAGTTCGCCATCGGCCCCGCCGCAACGGTCAGCGTGCGGCGCCAGAGGCTGGCGTTGTGGAAGGCGGCGCGGCGGTCCTCGGGCGTGAGCGACGAATCCTCGGCGCGGCCCGCGCTGGCCGGGTCCATGTCGCCGACGAAGCGGACATAGCCGCCGAGCGGCAGCACGGCCACCTGCCAGTGGGTGCCGCGCCGGTCGGTCCAGCCCCAGAGCGGCTTGCCGAAGCCGATCGAGAAAACTTCGGCCTTGATGCCGCACCAGCGGCCGATGATGTAGTGGCCGTACTCGTGCACGAAAACGACGATCGCGAGAACGATCAGGAACGGCACCACCACCGTGAGCACCGTGCCGACGACCGGGATCTCTGCAAGCAGTTCCATCATCTCACCCCTGAGCGCAGCCTATCAGGCGGCAAAGCGTTGCACCAGTTCCCGCCCGACTTGGCGCGCCGCGGCGTCGGCGGAGAAGACATCGTCGAGATCGCCGGCCTCCGGCAGGCCGTCGAGACGCCCCATGGCCTCGGCCACCACGGCCGCCATGTCGAGGAACCCGATCTCGCCCGCGATGAAGGCATCGAGCGCCACCTCGCGCGCACCGTTCATTACGCAGGCCGCCGCCCCGCCCCGCTCCATGGCGCGCCGCGCGAGGTCGAGCGCCGGGAAGCGGCGCGGGTCGGGCGCCTCGAATTCCAGCCGGCCGAGGCTCGCGAAGTCGAGCCGCTCCACCGGCAGATCGCAGCGCTCGGGCAAGGCGAGGGCGTAGCCGATCGCCACGCGCATGTCCGGCGGCCCCAAGTGGGCGAGGATCGAGCCGTCGCGGAAGCCGACCATCGAGTGCACGATCGACTGGGGGTGCACCACCACCTCGATCTGGTTGGGGCTGACGCCGAACAGGTGCCAGGCCTCGATCATCTCGAGCGCCTTGTTGAACATGGTCGCCGAGTCGATGGAGATACGCGCCCCCATCGACCAGTTCGGGTGCGCCACGGCCTGCGCCACGGTGACGCGGCGCATCTCGTCGAGCGTCCGCGCCCGGAACGGCCCGCCCGAGGCGGTGAGGATCAACCGCTCGATCGGGCAGCCCCGCCCGGCGGCGGTAAGCTGGAAGATGGCGTTGTGCTCGCTGTCCACCGGCAGGAGCGTCGCGCCCGAGCGCCGCATCTCCTCCATGAATATCGGACCGGCAGCGACGAGGCACTCCTTGTTGGCGAGCGCGATGGTCGCGCCGGTCTGCGCCGCCGCCAGCGTCGGCCGGAGCCCCGCGGCGCCGACGATCGCCGACATCACCCAGTCCGCCGGCCGGGAAGCCGCCTCGACCAGCGCCTCCGCGCCGGCGCCGGCCTCGACGCCCGCGTCGTCGAGCGCCGCGCGAAGGTCGTCGAGCCGGTCCTCGTCGGCCGTCACCGCCACGGCGGCGCCGAGCCGAAGCGCCACCTCGGCGAGGCGCTCGACATTGCTGTTGCCGGTGACGGCGACCACCTCGAAGGCGTCCCGACCGAGGCTCTCGACCACCGCGACCGTGCTGGCCCCGATCGAACCAGTCACCCCGAGAATGCTGATGCGCCGCTTGCCCATGCCCCTACCAGATCACCACCGACGCGCCGCGCCACCAGGAGAGAAGCGCCATGACGGCCGCCGCCGGCGCCAGACCGTCGAACCGGTCGAACGCCCCGCCGTGGCCCGGCAGCAGGCGCCCGGCATCCTTGACGCCGAAATGGCGCTTCACCGCCGACTCGGCAAGGTCGCCCCCTTGCGCGACCAGCGCGACCGCCACCGAAACCGCCGCGACCGCCAGAGGATGGGTCCCTGCGATCGCCCAGCTCAAAAGCGCCCCGACCACGGCCGCCAGCGCCACGCCACCGCCAAGGCCGGCCCATGTCTTCTTCGGGCTGACCCGCGGCCACAGCTTCGGCCCGCCGATCAGCCTGCCCCCAAAATAGCCGCCGATATCCGTCGCCGCCACCACAAGAACGAGCCAGAGAACCGTGACCAGACCGTGCGGCTCGAGCGCCCGGAGATAGAGCAGCCCGATCCCGGCCGCTCCGACATACGCCCCCCCGGCAACACCCCAGCCCACCACGGCGCGCCGGCCGGCCACGAGATCGATGACCGCGGCCACGAGCAGCGCCCCGCCCAGCCAGACGACGCCGGCGGGCCAGGATACGAGCACCGCCGCGACCGCCGCCCCCGCGACCGCCGCGAGAAGGACGGTGACATCCGCCCCGCACGGCCCGCCGCCATGCAGCGTGACCGAGCGGACTTCCCACATCATCGCCCCGGTCACCAGGGCGACGAGCAACATCGCCCAGACGCCGCCCGCCCAGAGGAGCCCGAGGCCCACGACGGCCGCAATGGCGGCCGAGGCGACGCGGGTCCCCAGGTCGGCGAAGCGCCGGGGGCCTCCGGGGGTCGCGGCCACGCGGCCCGCCCGCCGCTCAGACGCTCGCGCTGACCGCGCCGAAGCGACGCTTCCGGCGGCCGAAATCGGCGAGCACCTCGGCGAAGCGCTCGGCCGTGAACTCGGGCCAGCATTCGTCCACGAAGGCGAACTCGGCATAGGCGGCCTGCCAGAGCAGGAAATTCGAGATGCGCATCTCGCCGGAGGTGCGGATCACCAGGTCCGGATCCGGCGCGCCGGCCGTGAAGAGCCCATCCGAGAGTGCCGTCTCGTCGATCTCCGCAGGGTCGAGACGCCCTTCGGTCGCCTCGGCGGCGAGACGCCGCACAGCGCGCAGGATCTCGCTGCGCGCGCCGTAGTTCAGTGCCACCTGCAGCAGCATGCCGTCGTTCTGCCGCGTGCGCTCCTCCATCTGGCGCATGACACGCTGCAGACCGCGCGGCAGGCGCTCGCGCTCGCCGATGAAGCGCACGCGCACGCGCTCATGGTCCAGTTCGTCGACCTCGCGCACTATGTAGCTCTTGAAGAGGCGCATCAGCACGGAAATCTCGTAGTCCGGCCGCCGCCAGTTCTCGGTCGAGAAGGCGTAGAGCGTCAGCACCTCGACGCCGTGATCTCGCGCGGCGCGAATGACCTCGCGCACCCGGTCGACGCCGCGATGATGCCCGACGGTGCGCGGCTGGCCGCGTCGCTCCGCCCAGCGGCCGTTTCCGTCCATGATGATGGCCACATGGCGCGGCACCGGCGGCCGCTCCCCTGCTTCGATCCTGGTCAATGTTCGTCCTCGCTCCCGCTCTGCCCGTGCCTGCCCTTCGGGCCCACCCCTGGTCCGCCGCCCTTTCCCGGGCGGCCGTGTCGTTGCGCCAGGCCCCCTCAGACCTGCATGATCTCGTCCTGCTTCGACGCCAGCGCCTCGTCCACCTTCTTGATGTAGCTGTCCGTCAGCTGCTGAATCTCGTCGTGATAGAGCTTCTGGTCGTCCTCCGGCATCCCCGCGGACGCCGCCTTCTTGATCTGGTCCATGCCGTCGCGGCGCACGTTGCGAATCGCGACGCGCGCGCCTTCCGCATACTGACTCGCAACTTTGGACAATTCGCGGCGGCGCTCCTCGTTCAGTTCCGGGATCGGCAGCCGGATCAGCGTGCCCTCGCCCACCGGGTTGATGCCGAGCCCCGACTGGCGCAGCGCCTTGTCCACCGCGCCGACCAGCGACTTGTCCCAGACGGTCAGGGTGATCATGCGCGGCTCGGGCACGTTGATGGTGGCGACCTGGTTGAGCGGCATCGTCGTGCCGTAAGCCTCCACGTGGACGGGATCGAGCATCGAGGCGGACGCGCGTCCCGTGCGGAGCGAGGCGAATTCGCCCCGCAGCACGTTCAGCGCACCTTCCATCCGGCGCTCGATGTCCTTCAGGTCAACGTCGCGATCATTACTGGGCGCGTCTCTCGACATCTCTCTACCCATTCCTGCGGTGTGGGTCAGGCCTCCGATCCGACCACCGAGTAGCGGCCCTCGCCGAACAGAACGTCTGTCATCCCCCCCTCGTCGCGCAAGGAGAAGACCACGATCGGCAGGTTGTTGTCACGCGCGAGCGCAATCGCCGAGGCATCCATGACCTTCAGGTTCTTCCGCAGAACCTCGTCGTAACTGACCGTATCATAGCGCACGGCGGCCGGGTTTGTCTTGGGGTCGCTGTCATAGACGCCGTCCACCTGCGTGCCCTTGAAGATCGCGTCGCAGTCGGTCTCCATTGCGCGCAGCGTGGCCGCCGTGTCGGTGGTGAAATAGGGATTGCCCGTGCCGGCTGCAAAGATCACGACGCGCCCCTTCTCGAGGTGCCGAACGGCGCGGCGGCGGATATAGGGCTCGCAGACGGTATCCATCGGGATGGCGGACTGGACCCGGGTGTGAATGCCGAGCTGCTCGAGCGCCGACTGCATGGCGAGCGCGTTCATCACCGTGGCCAGCATCCCCATGTAGTCGGCCTGCGACCGCTCCATCCCCTGCGCGGCGCCGACGAGGCCGCGGAAGATGTTGCCGCCCCCGATGGTCATGCAGACCTCGATGCCGTTCTCGTGGGCGCGCTTCACCTCCCTGGCGATGCGGGTGACGGTCGGCGGGTCGAGGCCAAAGCGCTCGTCGCCCATGAGCGCCTCGCCGGAAATCTTCAACAATACACGGGGGAAAAGCGGCTTGTTCCGGGGCTTTTCGGCCAGATTCTCCATTCCGCGACTCCGCTCCCCGCGAGGTTGCGCGCAAGATGAGCGAAACGGGGTAAGGATGCAAGCGCGCCGAGTCCTTCCGCCACGTCACGCAGGCGCGCCTCATGCCGCGTCGTAATCGACCTCGTCGCGCAGCTCCGGCCGCATCATCCACTCCCAGTACCGCGCGCGAACCCGGCATGTGACCGGGCCGGGCGCGCCGTTCGCGAAAACCCGGTCGTCGACGTGGACGAGCGGCACCGGCCCGCCCGCCGTCGAGGACAGGAACACCTCGTGGGCCTCCATCAGCTCCTCCATTGGCAGCGGCCGGACCTCGGCCGGAATGCCCTGCTCAGCGCAGATCTCCAGCACGGTGCGCCGGGTGACCCCCTCGAGGCAGCCGCTCTCCGGCGTCATCACGCCGCCGTCGCGCACCGCGAAGACGTTGAAGCCGGGCCCCTCGGCGATATTGCCCGCGAGGTCGGTCAGGATCACGGTCTCGCGGCCCCGGTCCTTCGCCTCCATCAGCCCGCGCGTGAAGTCGCCCCAGTGGTAGTTCTTGACGCGCGGGTCGAGGCTCTCGGGCGGGATGCGGCGGACGTCCTTCGCGATCCAGGCGCTCGCGCCCCGCGCCTCGATCTCGGGCGCGACCAGGCGGATGTAAGGCACGCACCAGGCGTAGAAGCGGTTGGCGCATTGCCGCGGATCGCGGGTGCCGGGGACGAGCGGCACGCCCCGGCTCGCGACCATCGCCACATAGGCCGCGCGCAGCCCCGAGCGTGCCACCATGGCGTGCAGCGCCGCGCGGATGTCCTCCCGCGCCATGCCGACGTCCAGCGTCAGCGCCGCCATCGACGCCTCGAACCGGTCGAGATAGGAGTCGAGCCGGAAGAACCCGCCCTCCCAGACCGGCGCCACGTCGTAAGTGATGTCGGAGTGGATCAACCCCCAGTCCGTCACCGGGATCGCCGCCTCGGCGATGGGAATTACGCGCCCGTCCATCCAGGCAGCGCCTTGCGTCCAGTCCGTCATGCCCGGTTCCTCCTTGCGGCCACGCCCGGCATAGCCGAAAATTCCGGGCATGTGGAAGCTGGCCGCTGCCATCGGCGCGATCGCCCTGTTCTGCGCGGGCCTCGCCGGAAACGCCCTCGCCGCCGACCCGCTCGAGGATGCGCTCGAGCGGGCGCGCACGACGCCCGACGAGCTGACCATCGACGACCTCACCACGATCATCGAGTCCGATGCCCTTTCCGCCGGCCAGCGCGCCTGGGCGCTCAACCGGCGCGGCTTCCGCCGCTACATGGGCGGCGAGACCGAGCGGGCCGTGGCCGATTTCGACGCGGCGTTGCACCTGGCGCCGGGCTTCGCCGGCGCGCTCGCCAACCGGGGCAGCGCGCTGTTCGAGCTGGGCGAGCACGCCCGCGCCCGGCACGATTTCGAGCGGCTCGTCGCCCTCCGGCCCCGGAACGCCGAGGCGCGCTACAACCTCGGCCTCGCCTATGCCGAGACGGGCCTCCACGTCCGCGCCGTGACGGCGTTCGGCGAGGCCATCCGCCTTCGGCCGGATTTCGCCTGGGCCTATCACAACCGCGGGCTCGCCTACATGGCCATTGGCCAGCCTTGGAAGGCTGTGGCGGATTTCAATGCCGCGCTCGACCACCGGCCGGGGGACGCCGACACGCTCCACGCCCGTGGCGAGGCGCTCGACATGGCCGGCGAGCGCACCAGGGCCATCGAGAGCTACAGCCGCGCCATCGCCGCGGACCCGGATCTCGTCGACGCCTACCGCAACCGGGCCTTCGCGCGCTGCGCCCTTGGCCGAGTCGACGGAGCGGTGGCCGATTACGTCGAGTGGATCGGCTCGCGGCCGGCCTTCGTCCGCGAGACCGAGGAGGTGCTGGCCGAGCTCGGCTTCGGCTCCGGACCGGCAGACGGAACGCTGGATCCCGAGACGCGCGGGGCCCTGCGTCGCTGGGTCGCCGCGGGATGCCCGTGATCAGGGCGCGACCTCGCCCGGGTCCATGACGAGGTGCAGCTCGTCGCCCACGTAGGGGTGGGCACGGGCGACGTCCTCGTCGAACTCGATTCCGAGGCCCGGCTCGGTCGGCGGTATGACGTATCCCTCGTCCCAGCGGATCCCCTTGACGAGTTGGCCATGGAAGCCGTCCCAGCGCTCGATCGACTCGAGGATCAGGAAGTTCGGGATGCAGGCGGCGAGCTGCACATTGGCGGCCCCCTCGACCGGCCCGCAGTAGAGGTGCGGCGCCATCTGCGCGTAGTGCGCCTCGGCCATCGCGGCGATCTTCTTCGCCTCGAGAATGCCGCCCACCCGGCCGAGCGCCGGCTGCAGGATCGACGCGGCGCCGCAGGCGAGCACGCGGGCGAACTCGTACTTCGTCACCAGTCGCTCGCCGGTGGCGACGGGGACGGAGGTCGCTCGCGCCACCTCGGCCATCCGCTCCGGCATCTCCGCCGGCACCGGCTCCTCGAACCAGAGCGGCTCGTAAGGTTCCAGCCGCCGCGCCATCCGCTTCGCGCCCGAGACGGTGAACTGGCCGTGAGTTCCGAAGAGGAGATCGGCCTTCGTCCCGACCGCCTCGCGCAGGCGCTTCAGGAACGCCTCCGACCGTTCCAGGTCGTCGAGCCGCGGCTGGTGCCCGTCATAGATCGTATAGGGCCCCGCCGGGTCGAACTTGAGCGCCTTGAAGCCCATGGCGAGATAGTCCGCAGCCCGCTCCGCGGCGAGGTCCGGGTCGTCGTAGATCGTCGGCCCGCCGCCCGCCGCCGGATAGGTGTCGCCCTCGGCCGGATAGAGGTAGGTGTAGCTCCGGATCCGCTCGCGGCAGCGCCCGCCGAGGAGGTCGTGGACGGGCTTGCCCGCCGACTTGCCGACGATGTCCCAGCAGGCGATCTCGAGGCCCGAGAGGACGGCCACGAGCGAGGCGTCCGGCCGCGCCGTGTATCCCGAGCCGTAAACGAGCCGCCAGAGGTGCTCGATCCGGTGCGGGTCGGCCCCCTCGATGT
This sequence comes from Pseudomonadota bacterium, assembly GCA_041641715.1. Classification (GTDB taxonomy): domain Bacteria; phylum Pseudomonadota; class Alphaproteobacteria; order Rhodobacterales; family Rhodobacteraceae; genus Thermohalobaculum. The sequence goes on along the minus strand of JBEPXW010000006.1, from coordinate 8,235 downwards.
GCCGTCCGAAGACGTCGCGGACCATGTCCGCCACGACATTCGGGCCGAAGGTGGCGGCGTAGACCTCGCCGACGCCGGTGATGCCGTCGTCCGTGGTCAGCTTGATGATGATGAAGTAGCGCCCGCCCTTTCGCGGCGGCGGATTGCCGACGACGAAAACCTCGCAATCGGTGAGCTTCACGGCGCGTCTCCCATCGTGATGACATTGCGGAGGCCGACGCCCCGGCGCACATTGTCCATCGCGGTGTTGATCTTCTCGAACGGATGGCGGTGCGTGATCAGCTCGTCGAGCTTAAGCCACCCCTCGCGGTAGAGCCCGATCAGCCGCGGGATGTCGGCCCGGATGTCGGACTGCCCCATCTTCGAGCCGAGGATGCGGCAGGACCGGTCGGAGAGGTCCAGAGGGCTGAAGGACGAGCGCGCGTCCACATGCGCCATCCCCACGAGCACGGACGCCCCGCCCGGCGCCAGCATCGCGAAGCTCTGCTCCATGGCCTTCGTCGAGCCGACGGTGACGAAGACGTAGTCCGCGCCGCGCCCGCCTGTCAGCTCGCGCACCGCCTGGCCCGGGTCGGCGGCCGAGCCGTCGATGACGTCACTGGCCCCGAACGCCTCGGCCGCGGCCAGCTTCTCGGCCGTGAGATCGACGGCGATGACGCGCCGCGAGCCCATCAGCGCCGCCCCCTGCACCGCGTTCAGCCCCACCCCGCCGGTGCCGATCACCGCCACGTCCAGCCCCGGCGGCAGCGCCGCCGTGTTCACCACCGCGCCCCAGCCGGTGATGACGCCGCAGGCCAGCAGCGAGGCGACGTCGAAGCCGATGTCCGCGTCGATCGCGACGAGCTGCGACTGGTCGACCACGACCTCCCCGGCGAAGGCCGCCGTCTTCAGCCCGTGGGCGAGCGGCGCGCCATCGGGCAGGCTCAACGGAGTGGCGGCCGGGAACTCACCCTCGCACGACCCGCGCATGTTGCGCCGGCAGCAGGGACACGTGCCGCAGTTCCGCACCAGCGTGATCACCACCCGGTCGTCGGGCGCGAAGCCGGAGACGCCCTCGCCGACCTCCGTGACGACGCCCGCCGCTTCGTGGCCGTAGACGGCCGGCAGCGCCCCGCCCCAGCCCCCGTCGGCGAAGGTCACGTCGGAATGGCAGATCGCCACGGCGCGCACGTCCGCCCGCACCTGGCCCGGCCCGGGCGGCGCGAGCACCGCCTCGCCGAGCTCCAGCGGCTCTCCGAACTCCCGGCAGATGGCCGCGCGCATGCCGTCCTCCCCCGAACGCGTCGCCCTCGCCATTCTTCGACCGATTCGCCCCGATTGACACCCCCCGTGCGATGCGGCGCACGTCTTTTCGGACCACCGGAACGAGAAAGGCCCGCCCCGGCGTGCCGGAGCGGGCCCCGATGATCGGCCGCGCCGTCCTGGCCCGGGGCCGGGACGGCCGCGATCTCACCCTTGCATCTTCGCCACCTCGGCGGCGAGGTCGTCCTCCTCCTTCTCGACGCCCTCGCCCACGGCAAAGCGAAGGAAGCCGGTGACGGAGACGGGCGCTCCGGCGGTGGCCTCGGCCTCCTGGACCGCCTTCTCGACCGAGAGCTCCGGGTTGATCACGAAGGGCTGCTTCAGGAGGCAGACCTCCTGGAAGTACTTGTTAAGCCGGCCAGTGATCATCTTCTCGATCACGTTCTCGGGCTTTCCGGAGGCGCGCGCCTGCTCGCCCAGCACTTGCTTCTCATGCTCGATCAGGGCCGGGTCGAGATCGGCCTCGCTCAGCGAGGCGGGGCTCGTGGCCGCAACATGCATCGCCACCTGCTTGCCGATGGCCGCCACGGCATCCCGGTCGCCGGTCGAGCTCAGGCCCACCAGAACGCCGATCTTGCCCATGTTGGGCGCGGCGGCATTGTGGACGTAGCTTGCCACGACATCGGCCTCGAGCCGGGCGAAGCGGCGCAGCGTCATGTTCTCGCCGATCGTGGCGATCTGCTCGGTCAGCTCGTCGGCGACCGTGCGACCGTTGATCTGCGAGGCCTTGAGCGCGTCGATGTCGCCCTCGACGCCGAGCGCGGTGCGGGCGATGGCACCGACGAACTCCTGGAAGCTCGGGTTGCGCGCGACGAAGTCGGTCTCGGAGTTCACCTCGACCATCACGCCGGTGCCGCCCTCGACGGCGACCGCGACCAGGCCCTCGGCCGCCGTCCGGCCCGCCTTCTTCTCGGCCTTCGCCAGGCCCTTGACGCGCAGGTGATCGACCGCGGCGGCCATGTCGCCGCCGGTCTCGGTCAGCGCCTTTTTTGCGTCCATCATGCCCGCGCCCGTCTTGTCGCGGAGCTCCTTCACCATCGCTGCGGTAATCGCCATCGCCTCGTCTCCATGTCCTGCCCGCGCCGCCGGGGCGGCTGCGGGGCACCTCTATCGCATATCGGTAACGCCGCGGCGACGGGCGCGCCCGCACGCCGCGGTCGCGGCGCTCAGCCGGTGCGCCCCTGCTCCTCGGCCTTTTCCTCGGAAGAGCCCTCGGCCGTCTGTTCGGTTGTCTCCCCGGAACTCTCCGTGGAGGCCTCCCCGGAGGCTGCCCCGGACGTCGTCTCGGCGGCTTCCTCGGCCCCGGCAGTCTTTTCCGTCTCCTCGGCGGCCGTCTCGGTGCCTTCCGCAGCTCCACCAGCCTCCGGCGTTTCCGCCGCGACAGCCTCCTCTACCGGCGCCTCCTCGAGTTCGCCGAGGTCGAACCCGGCCGCCTCGAGCTGCCCGGCCATGCCGTCGATCACCGAGCGCGCCGCGAGGTCGGTGTAGAGCCCGATGGCCCGCCCGGCGTCATCGTTGCCGGGGATCGGGAACTGGATCCCCTCCGGGTCCGAGTTGGTGTCGAGGATCGCGACCACGGGGATGCCCAGCTTCTTCGCCTCGGCGACGGCCAGTGCCTCCTTGTTCGTGTCGATGACGAACAGCATGTCCGGCAGCCCGCCCATCTCACGGATGCCGCCGAGGCTCATCTGGAGCTTATTCCGCTCGCGCTCGAGGTGCAGCCGCTCCTTCTTGGTGAGGCCCGTGGCGCCCTCGTCCAGCCGCTCGTCCAGCGCCTTCAGCCGGTTGATCGAGTGCGACACGGTTTTCCAGTTGGTCAGCGTGCCGCCCAGCCAGCGGTGGTTCATGAAGTATTGCGCGCAGCGCTCGGCCGCCTCGGCGATCGGCCGCTGCGCCTGGCGCTTGGTGCCGACGAAGAGGATCCGCCCGCCCTTCGACACCGTCTCGCGCATGGCCTGCAGCGCGGCGTCAAGCAGCGGCACGGTCTGGGTCAGGTCGATGATGTGGATCCCGTTGCGCTCGCCGTAGATGTAGCGGCCCATCCTCGGGTTCCAGCGGTGGGTCTGGTGGCCGAAGTGAACGCCCGCCTCGAGCAGCTGGCGCAGGTTGAAGTCCGGCAAAGCCATCCGTCTTTCCTTTCCGGTTTCTGCCTCGGCAGGGGTGAGAGCGTGTCGCCCAACCGGCGGACCGACCGGGATGTCTCCCCGGACAGGCCCAGAACCCTGCCTGTGGATTGATGCGCGCCATATAGCCGCCACGGGGCGGTGACGCAAGGCCCGAAACCGGCTAGGGTCGGGCGACGGAGAGCGCGCGGCTGACGGACACCTTCCTTGAGGACTGACAGGATTCTGGCCTGGCTCGGCGGCACGGCGGTGCTCGCGGCCGTTGTCGGCGTCATCGTGACCGGGGCCTGGTCATGGTCGCGCCTGTTCGACGAGTTCCTCGGCTCAGGGCGCTGCGTGGAGCATTACCTCGCGGCGCGGGAGGACCCGGACGGACCCGTCGCCCGGGTGCTGGTGGCGGGCCTGCTGCACGACCGCGAGGCCGAGCGTCACGGCCAGGTCTTGCGCACTCTCCGAACGTTCTACGCCGAGGCCAACGCGCCGATCGTCTTCGAGGCCGTCGCTTCCGCGAATGACGGGCCCTGCGCGCTTCAGCCGGCCCGCGGCGGCCGCGACGACGCGGTGGCGGCGGGGCGCGAAACGGCGGCCCGTCTGTTCGCCGCCACCGGAGCCGAGCTGGTGATCTGGGGCCGCATCTCGCCCGACGACGGACGGGCGATCCTGCGCCTTTCGGAGGCGACAGACGCCCCGGGCAATGGCGGCGAGCCGGAGCTCGTCGAGGAAACCTTGGTCGTGGCCGAAAGCGCGACCCCGGCGGTCGGCGCCATGCTCGCGGCGCGGGCCGCCAGGATCGCCACGGCGGACCCGTCGCTGCCGCAGGAATGGCTCGGTGCGGTCACCGAGCAGGCGATCACCGTTCTCCAGCCCCTCGCCACCGATCCGCCGGAGGGGATCGGCGACCGCCGCCACGGCGAGCTTCTCTCGGCCTATGCACGGGCGCGGCAGGCGCGCAGCACCCTGCCCGGCCGCGGCGACGACCTCGCGGAGGCAGCGGCGGCCTACCGGGAGGCCGCAGCCGCTTACGAGGCCACCGGTGCCCGCGCGCAATGGGTGCGCGCGCAGAACGATCACGGCACGGCGCTGACCGCTCTGGCCACGAGCACAGGCAATCCCGCGCAGCTGCACGCGGCCGTCGCCGCCTACCGGGGGGTGCTCGGTGCGCTCCCGCGCGGGGACTCGCCGGTCGACTGGGCCACGACGCAGAACAACCTCGGCAATGCGCTCCAGGCGCTCGGGGCCAGAGAGCGCGACGCGGCGCACCTCGAGGAGGCCGTCGCCGCATACCGCGCCGCTCTCAAGGTCAGGACCGCCGACCGTTTCCCCCGCGAGCGCGCCACGACGCAGATGAACCTCGGCACGGCCCTCGCCACGCTCGGCGGCCCGGAAAACGGCACCGCGCGGCTCGAGGAAGCCGTCGCCGCCTTCCGCGGCGCGCTCGAGGGATTCGACCGGGCCACGGCACCCCACGACTGGGGCACGACCCAGAACAACCTCGGCAACGTGCTCCAACGCCTCGCCGCGCGGGAGAAGGGACCTGAGCGGCTCGAGGAGGCCGTCGACGCCTACCGCATGGCGCTCGATGTGTTCACACGCGAGACCGCACCATTCGAATGGGCGACGACGCAAGGGAACATCGCCCATGCCCTGACGGCATCCTACGAGAGGACCGGCGACCCGGCCCAGCTCGACAACGCCGAGCGCCGCGTCGAGGCCGCACTTGAACTGTGGCGCGAGGCTGACGCCGTCTTCTATGTGGAGAAGGCCGAACGCCAACTCGCCCGAATCGCCGAGCTTCGCTCGGCGCAATGAGGATCGTGGTCCCGAGCGCACAGGTGGTCGACAGGGCACGTGCTTGAATCCGCGGGGCCCGTTGGCTAGCCTCGCGCCGCCACGGCAGAGAAGGGGGCGTCGGCGTCAATGGCCTCATCCTCGACGCAGCGTCCCTCCGAGGACGAGCAAGAGAGCCCGGATGGCTCCTCCGCGCGAGCCGATCGCGCTTTCGGACCGATGACTCCGTATGTGGCGCGCATTGGCCGCGGCCTGCTGGTCGCACTGCTGCTCGGGCTTGTCGCCTACCTCGCCGGGATCGCCTGGGAACTGAACTCGGGCCGGACCGAGGACGCCGCCGTGCACATCGACTTCGTCGCCTTCTGGGCGGCTGCGAAGCTTGCCGTGGCGGGCGAGGCTGCAGCCGCCTTCGACGCGGACACGCTGATCGCGCACCAGTCGCTCGCAGCGCCGGAGGAGTGGTGGACGTATTACTGGCATTATCCCGCGCTCTTCCACCTGATGGTCACACCGCTGGGGCTGCTCGCCTTTACGCCGGCCTTTGCGGTGTTCACTACCGTCGCGCTGGGGCTTTACATTTGGGCGCTCGGCCCTTGGGGCAGGCCCATCCCGGGAGCGTGGGCGCTCGCCGTAGCCGCGCCGCCAGTAGCTTTCGTTCTCGCAACCGGAAACGCGACCCTGATTTGGGGCGCCGGTCTCCTTTGGGCGCTCGGCTTCCTAACATCCGGGCGGAACATACTGGCGGGGCTAATGATCGCGCTGCTGACCATCAAGCCGCAGCTCGGGCTCCTGATCCCGGTGGCCCTAATTGCCGGCCGACACTGGCGCACCGTGCTCTGGGCCACGCCCGCAACACTGATCCTGACGTCTCTCGCGACCGCGGTCTTCGGGCCTGACTATTGGCCTGCCTTCTTCAGCGCCATGGCGCGGACCACTGCCGAGTTCGCGGATTACGGCCACAATGCCGTGACCATGGTCACCTGGTACGCCTTCTCGCGCCAATTCGGCGCGGGGCATGAGACCGGTCTCGCGGTCCAGGGCGTCTCGCTTCTCGCCGCGGCCGCGGCGGTGGCGCTCGTCTGGGCGCGGCGGCCCGCCTCCTTCGACCTTAAGGCCGCCGTCCTCTGCCTCGCGACGCTGGTCTCCACGCCCTACGCCAACCAATACGAGCTGGTGCTCGCCGTGGTCGCCGCGCTTTTCCTCGCCCGCGCCGGGGTCGGCGAGCGCCCGACGGGCCGCATCTGGCTAGCCGCGCTTTGGGCGCTGCCCCTGCCCGGCTGGCTGGTGCCGGGGCTCGAGATCGCCCACTACGCCGCACCGGCCCTGATGTTGTCGCTTGCCGCGGCCACGCGCCTCGCCCTGCGGCGGAGCGCCGCCCTTCCGGCCTGAGCGGCCGCGATGCCGCGCCCGGTCCTCCTCGCCGGCCCCACCGCGAGCGGCAAGTCGGCCCTCGCCCTCGCACTGGCCCGGCAGTTCGGCGGCGCGGTCATCAACGCCGACTCACAGCAGGTCTACCGCGAGTGGCGCATCCTCACCGCCCGCCCCGGCCCGAAGGAGGAGGCCGAGGTGCCGCACTACCTCTACGGCCACGTCCCCCTCTCGGTCGACTACTCCGTCGGCACGTGGCTCGCCGACCTCCGCGAAGCCCTCGCCGACTGCGCGCGCCACGGCCTCCGTCCGATCGTCGCCGGCGGCACGGGCCTCTACTTCAAGGCTCTGACCGAGGGCCTCGCCCCGATTCCGCCGGTTCCGCCCGAGACCCGCGCCCGGGCCGAGGCCGATCTCGCCCGCCTTGGCCGCGAAGCCCTCCACGCCCGCCTCGCCGCGCGCGACCCGGAGACAGCGGCCGCCATCGACCGCACAAACCCGGCCCGCCTCATCCGCGCCTGGGAGGTGCTCGAGGCCACCGGCACGGGCCTCGCCGATTGGCGAAGGCGTACCGAGCCGCCCCTCCTGCCGCTGGCGGAGACGGTGCCCTTCGCCGTGTTGCCGCCGCGCGATGCCCTGTACGCCCGCACCGACGTGCGCCTCGACGCCATGATCGCCGGGGGGGTCCTCGACGAGGTCGTCCGCGTCTTGGACCTCGGCCTCGACCCGTCGCTCCCCGGCATGAAGGCCGTCGGCGCGCCCGAACTCATGACCCACCTCCGCGGCGAGCTCGCCCTCAACGCGGCGCTGGCCCGCGCGAAGACCGCGACCCGGAACTACGCCAAGCGCCAGCTCACCTGGATCCGCAATCAGATGCGCGACTGGCACGTGCTGAACAGTGCCGACCCGGCAACGAACCGGGCGCATGCGACGGAATGGATCGCAAAAGCCGGTTGACCAGCCGGCCTCGCGTGCTTATTGCTCTGACACACGAGAAAAGGTGCTGTGGATGCAACGGATCCTCGTAATCGCTACGCGCGGGAGTCGGATGGGCTGAGGGCCCACCCGATGAACGCGCGCATGAGCCCCGGTCGGGGCTCTTTTTGTTTCTGCCGACGAGGCGCATCCGCGACGATGACCACGGCACCGCGAGGACGGAGAAAGAGATGACGGACGAGATGACCGGCGCAGAGATCGTCGTGAAGGCGCTGAGGGACCAGGGCGTCGATGTGGTCTTCGGCTATCCCGGCGGCGCCGTGCTCCCGATCTATGACGAGGTGTTCAAGCAGAACGACATCCGTCACATCCTCGTCCGCCACGAGCAGGGCGCGGCCCACGCGGCCGAGGGCTACGCGCGTTCCACCGGCAAGCCCGGCGTGGTTCTGGTCACCTCCGGCCCCGGCGCGACCAATGCCGTCACCGGCATGACGGACGCGCTGATGGACTCGATCCCGATCATCGTCCTGACGGGCCAGGTGCCGACCTTCATGATCGGCAACGACGCTTTCCAGGAGGCCGACACCGTCGGCATCACCCGCGCCTGCACCAAGCACAACTGGCTGGTGAAGGACACAAACAACCTTGCCGACACCATCCACCGCGCCTTCCACGTCGCCACGCACGGCCGCCCCGGCCCGGTGCTGGTCGACATCCC
>JBEPXW010000005.1:0-24278 GCA_041641715.1 Pseudomonadota bacterium | reverse complement strand
GGACCTACTGGCAGGGCTGGCGGGCGGACCAGCTGGCGCGCAGCGTGTTCGCCGACCGCATCTCCGTGATGAACTTCGGTATCATCCTCGGCGCCATGGCGGCCGCTGCGATGGCCGGCAATTTCCACCCGCGCCGGCGACTCTCGGCGCGCGAGATCCTGACCGCCGTGGCCGGCGGGCTCCTGATGGGCTACGGCGCGCGGCTCGCCTATGGCTGCAACATCGGCGCCTATCTGGGCGGGGTGGTCTCGGGCTCGCTGCACGGCTGGTGGTGGCTGGTCTGGGGCTTTGCGGGCAGCCTGGCCGGGACGCGCCTGCGGGTCCTGTTCGCCATGGACCCGCCGGTCCGGCCGCGCGCCGCCGCCATATAAGTCACCGCAAAAGCACCAAGGAGCATCGGACATGACCCGACTCGCCACCCTGTTTGCCGCCCTCCTGCTCGCCTTCGGCGCCGAGGCCGGCTCCGTCGCGCCGCGTGACGGCTGGGCCGTGCACGACACCGGGTTCGGCTACGCTGAGCTGCTCGGCCGCCTCAAGGACGCCGTGAAGGCCGAGGACATGTTTCTTGTCACCGAGGCGGGCCCCACGCAGGCGGCGAAGAGCCGCGGCATCGAGATCCCCGGCAACCGCGTCGTCGGCGTCTACCGCAACGACTTCGCGGTGCGCGCGCTCCGGGCCAGCACCGCGGCGATGATCGAGGCGCCGATCCGCTTCTACGTCACCGAGGATGACGACGGCACGGCGACCCTCTCCTACAAGCGCCCGAGTCATGTCTTCGCGCCCTATCTCGACGAGGGCGGCGAGGATCTGGTCGCTGTGGCGAAGGAGCTCGACGAGGTCTTCGCGGCGATCGCGGCGCGCGCCGTGGCGCCGTGACGCGCCCCTTGCAGGGGCGCGGGAGAGCGACGAAATTGCGGCTGGACACGTCCCGGCCTTTCGCCTAAAAGGCCGCTCGCACGCGGTCGCCGAGGCGCGGCGCGTGGGCGATGCCCAGGTAGCTCAGTTGGTAGAGCAGCGGACTGAAAATTCGCGTGTCGGTGGTTCGAATCCGCCCCTGGGCACCACCTTTCATTCCCCAGAGATTGTGTAGCATACTGAATCAAAAGAAAAATTATGAACGCTCCTCAAATTCCTTTGACGCTGCCCCGCGAAATCCCGTAACAAATCCCGTAACATTCGGCCGTTTCGCGAGGGCAGGGAATGGGGCTACAGAACGACCGCGGACGCTGGTACTACGTCAAGCGAGTCCCCAAGCGTTTCCAGAAATTCGATCGGCGGGTGTTGGTCCGCGTGGCGCTCCGAACAGACTCGCAAACCGAGGCGCGACGGAAGGCGCCGGCGGTTGAAGCGGAGTTGTTCGCCTATTGGGAGGCGCGGGCGGCGGGCCGCGACCTGGACGCGGTCCGGCGCTATGAGGCGGCCCGCAATCTGGCAGCCGCACGCGGCTTCCCCTACCGCCCGGCGGCCGAGCTCGCGGAGGGCCCGCTCGACGACCTGGTCGCCCGGCTCAAGGCCCTGGTTGACCGCCATGGAAACCTCGCTACCCGCGAGGAGGCGGACGCCCTGCTCGGCACCGTCGCGCGTCCTCGCCTTTCATTTTCCGCGGCTCTGGACGACTTCTTCGACCTGACGACAGACCGTCTGACGGGTAAATCGGAAGGACAGATCCGGCGCTATAAGAGCCCTCGCAAACGGGCGGTCCGGGACTTCTGCGCCGTGGTCGGGGACAAGGCGATCGAGGAGGTCACGCGCGATGATGCCCTCGCCTTCCGGCGCTGGTGGCGGGACCGCATCGAGGCGGAGGGCCGGGACGCGAACACCGCGAACAAGGACTTTCAGCACCTGAGCGACATTTTCCGCACGGTCTCTGACATGAAGGGCTACGGGCTGACAAACCCGTTCGCCGGGCTTCGGTTCAGGCAGAACGGTGCGCGCGAGACCTTTCCGTTCTCCGTCGAGTGGATTCGCGACCGGCTTCTTGCCAAGGGTGAGCTCGACGGGCTTGGGGCCGAGGCGCGCGACGTGTTGCTGGTCATGGTCAACACGGGCGCCCGGCCCTCGGAGATTGTTGGCGCCAGGGCCGAGGACTTCGCGATTGACGATCCGGTCCCGCACCTGAAAGTCCGGGCACATGATGGCCGGTCGCTGAAAACCGATCATTCCCGCCGCGACCTACCGCTCGTCGGGGTCTCACTGGACGCTGCAAAGCGTCTTGCATCTGCTGGCGGCCCCTCTCGGTATCAGGGGAGAAATGACGGCTGGTCCGCGACGGTTAACAAGTATCTCGGCCAGCGCGGGCTTCGCGAGACGCCGCAACATTCAGCTTACTCGCTCCGCCATTCGTTCGAAGATCGCCTGCTGGAGGAGGGCGTCGACGACCGCCTCCGTGCCGAGTTGATGGGCCACAAATACGGTCGCCCTGCCTACGGCAAGGGAGGGTCCCTCGAAATCAAGCGGGACGCCGTCGCCCGCATCGCGCTGTGATTTGAAGGCGACCACGGCAGCCGCGGCGGCCCGTATGCGGTCCATCGCGTTTGCCTGTTGACCGCGCCGATAGGCGCGGGCGAAATCAGCAGAGTCCGGCGCAACGATCGAGCGATGGGGCATGAGCAGCAGATTTGACGCTTATCTCAAGAAGTTTCTGCAAACGCGGTTGGAGGAACATACCGAACACACCGGCCGCTCGGCGCTGGAGACCTTGCTGAATGAATTCGCCGGCGAGGCCGAGGCCAAAGGGATCAAGATCCAGCACGAGCCGCCACGGGCGGCGGACAAGGGCGCGCCCGATTTCAAGGTCACGCTTCGGGGCATGATGCTCGGCTATGTCGAGGTAAAGAGGTTCGACGCCAACCTCGACCAGGTCCGCAAGTCCGATCAGATCAAGCGCTACCGCACTCTCTCGGACAACATCCTCCTGACCAACTACCGCGAGTTCATGTGGATCGGCGAGGAGGGTGTTCGCGGCCACGAAACACTCCTGCACCAGCACGAGCTGGAGGGCCGGTCACCCCGTGTGCCGCCCGAGCGCGCCCAGGCGGCCTCAGACCTGATCGCCCATTTCCTTTCGCAGCCGCCCCAGGGCATCGGCCGTTCGCGCGAGCTGGCGCTCGCACTGGCAGTGCGGTCCCGGCTTCTCCGGGAGGCGCTGACGGGCGAGCTGATGCGCCAGGACGAGGAGGACAGCAAAGGCCGCCTGTTCGGCCTTCTCAGCGTCTTCCGGGATCAGGTCTTCCACGAGCTGACCATCGCGGACTTCGCTGACGCCTTCGCCCAAATGCTTGCCTACGGGCTGTTTCTCGCGCGCCTCAACATGAGCGAGAGCGAGGAGGTCACGCTCGACAATGCGCATCGCCATATCCCCGGCTCGTTCCGCCTGATCCGCGAGCTTGTCGACTTCCTCGAGGAACTGGACTCGGAGGAGTACGACGGCATGCGCTGGATCGTCGACGAGGTGCTCTCGATCGTGAACGGCCTCGACCTGGCAGCGATCCGCGACGACCTCTCATTCCGCCAGCGCAAGGCGATCAGCCGCAAGGTCCGGGCGAAGGACGAGGAGGAGCACCGGCTCTTCGAGCGCGACCCGTTCATCTACTTCTACGAGGACTTCCTGCGCGCCTATGACCCGGCGATGAGCAAGGGCCGCGGCGTCTATTACACGCCGCCGCCGGTGGTGAACTTCATTGTCCGTGCCATCGACGATCTGCTGACCGGCGAGTTCGGGATCGCCGACGGCCTCGCCGATCACCAGCGCGTCACCGTGCTCGACTTCGCCTGCGGCACCGGCACCTTCCTCGTCGAGGTGTTCCAGCGCATCTTCGAGAACATCGGCGGGCCGGAGAAGGGCCGCGCCGACCTACTTGTTCGCCGGCACATCACGCGGAACCTCTACGGGTTCGAGTATCTGATGGCACCCTACACCATCGCGCATCTCAAGCTGTCGCAATACCTCCGCGACAAGGGCCACCCGCTGCGCGAGAAGGACCGGCTGCAGGTCTACCTCACGAACACGCTCGAGCCGGTGGAGCCGCAGAGGAACCTGTTGTTGCCCGATCTCAGCGCCGAGGTCGAGGCGGCGCAGCGCGTGAAGGAGCAGCCGATCCTCGTGATCCTCGGCAATCCGCCCTATGCCGGTCACTCCAAGAACAAGGGCGAGTGGATCACGGACGAGGTGGCGAAATACAGGGAAGGTCTTCCCGAGCTTGCGAAGCCTGCACAAGCCAAGTGGCTGCAGGACGACTATGTCAAGTTCATCCGCTTCGCTCAGTGGAAGATGGACAGGGTTGAGGAGGGGATCGTCGGCGTCATCACAAACCACTCATGGATCGACAGCCCGACATTCAAGGGCATGCGCAAGTCGCTGATGGAGACGTTCAACCAGATCTACGTTCTCGATCTCCACGGTAACGCGAAGAAGACAGAGCGCGCCCCTGATGGCGGGGACGACCAGAATGTCTTCGACATCGAGCAGGGTGTCGCAATTAGCCTGTTCGTAAAACGGCCTGACCTGGAACGCGGCATCTGGCATGGAGATCTCTGGGGCCGACGCCTCGAAAAGTATCAGGCCCTTGCTGGCAACTCGCGCACCGACGTCCACTGGAGACAGGTCGCCCCCGAGCCACCCGACTGGCTATTCAAACCCTACGACGTTGACCTAGCAAAAGCATACCGCCAGTTCTGGTCTATTCCACAGATCTTCGCGCCGATGGGCGACCCTGCACCGGGGATCGTTACAACCCACGATCAGTTCGCAATCTCCTTTACGCCCGACGAGGCGCGGTCGAAAGTAAACCGGTTGCTCAACACAGAAACTGAAGCAGAGGCCCGTCGCCTGTTTCGCCTTTGCTCACAGAGTCAGTGGAGCTATGAGCGCGCCAAAACCGAGCTGCCAACTGTCAATCTCGAAACCGCACTGACGCCAGTGTTGTATCGACCTTTCGACAGGCGTTGGACAGTTTGGGATCGGAACGTTGCCGTCCACCGGCGAGAACGAGTCATGCGCCATATGATCGAGGGGAAAAACATCGGGTTGATTACTTCCCGACTAACCAAGGGGGAGAGTTTTAAACATACGCTTGTAACAAGTGACATATCTGAGGTTATTTGCATTTCTCCAAAAACATCAAATAACGGATTTCTTTTTCCATTATATATTTATGATAAGGGTGACAAAATAGCTGAGAATCTCTCTCATGATTTTAGATTATTTATTGATCAACGATACGATCATCATTATGGCGCAGAGGAGATTCTCGGATATATCTACTCATTGCTCCATGCTACCGTGTATCGACAGCAGTATGCGGAGTTTCTCCGCCTTGATTTCCCCCGCGTTCCGTTTCCCGAGCGCGCGGACGATTTCGAGACCCTCTCCGCCCTCGGCTGGGCGCTCGTCGAGGCGCATCTCCTACGCACCGTGCCGAAACGCGGGCTTGCCGACTATCGCGGCAAGGGCAACCATGAGGTCGAGGTCGTGCGCTACGTCGCCAAGGAGGAAGCCGTCTGGATCAACGAGGCCCAGTGTTTCGCACCGGTCCCGCCTGAGGTCTGGGAGTTCCAGATCGGCGGCTATCAGGTGCTCGACAAGTATCTGAAGTCGCGTCGCGGCCGCACCCTCTCGCTCGACGAGATCAATCACGTTGCCCGCGTCGCCGACGCGCTTGCCTTCACGATCGAGCAGATGGCCCGGATCGACGCGGCCTATCGGGCGGCCTTCCCCGATCAGGGGTGACGCATTTCGACGGCCTCTCCGGGCGCAAAAACTCTATATCTAGGCGGCGCTTTGCTATATCTTGTGCAAAACAACCGATTCACGAGGCAGCAGGGCAGAACCGATGGAGCAGCTCAATCTCTTCGCCACACCCGCCGCCCCCGCCTGGCGGCCCGACCCTGACAAGGTGCGCGCCCGCCTCACCCGCATCCTGAACGAGGCGCGCGAGGCCGAGGCGATGCCTTGGGAGCCCGCCCAGCTCAGCCTCTACCGCACGATCGTCCCCGACATGACACGCTGGCTCCCCGACGACGAGGGTGCGCGGTGGCTGGCCGAGTTCGAGGCCGAACTCACGCGCCTCGGGGTGGAGATTGGAGCAGAGGAAGCCGATGTGAGCAGCCCGGAGCGGCGAGCCGGATGAACGCACTCCGCCACTGAACGAGTCCGTCGGCAAACCTCGCGGCTGTTCTCGCGCAATTCCCGCCTCTCCGTCTCGACGCGCAGAAATGCGCCCGGGCCGCGCCGTCGAATCGGTAAAAACCGCAGGCGCTCGCCTTTCTTGACCAAGGCGCATGTTTTCACCATGGCTCAGAGGGTGCGTCCGTGGTCTTACACCTGAGACGCTGGGGCGCCTGTATCGACGCGCAATTTCCCCACCACGGGCCCGCAAATTCGGACTCGGGTTGCGTCAGCGTACTCGTGCAGAGGGGCGCCATCGTCCCCGAAACCGAACAGGAACGGTTCGGCATAGTAGCGCACGGCCGAATCGAGGCGGCCGTTTCCGTCCGTGAACTCGACGACGACCGTTTGGCCACTCTCAGCCCTGACCAGCGTGTCAACCACGAGGACGTCGCCGCGCTTGAAACCGAACGCCGCGGCTGCCTCGGTCCGAACCAAGTAGAGCCTGCGGGATGGTTGCTCAGTGCCCACAAGGTTCTGAATCTGCTCCAAATTCGCGAGGACGGTATCGAGAAAGTCGACCGGCGTGACCGTCAGGTTTGCTTGCTCCGGTCGCTCCGCAACCGGTGCGTCCGGCCGAACGTCCTCCCCGATTATGGAGGTGATCGGGATCTCCAAGGCGTCCGCGATGGCTTTGACGGTGGTCAGGCGCGGTGACCGATCCGGGTTTTGCACAATGTCATTGACGGCCGAGGAGGTGAGCCCCGCCTTTTGGCTTAACGCGACCTGGCTGAGACCGGCAAGACGGCGGAACCTTTCAATCCGCTCCGCGAGCACCGAGAGCTTTTCGGACATGTGATCTCCCATGGCTAAGGTGGCCCGATAAGGCCGCAGTCGGCTTGTGCATAACGCTTTGGTAATTTCCAATGGTTAACAAGGTTTTTTCCGTGGCAACGGTCAGGTCACGGTTTCGGTCGATGTTAAAGAGGTCGCATGCCCATGTCTTATCCGCCCGAAGGTGCGCAAGACGCACCGACCCGGCAGCAGAGCCCAGAAGCTCCGCGCGCCGAGATACACTATCTTGACAAAATGTTCGCGCCGGCGCCGGGCTTCGAGCCCGAGTCCGGCGGCGATCCGCCGGCGCTCTCCCCCTTGGAGCGGGCGAAGCTGGACAAGAACGACCGCGGCAACGCCCGCCGGCTCGAGGCCACGGTCGGCCGCGACCTGGTCTATTGCCGGGAGTGGGGGTGGGGCGTCTGGACCGGGACGCATTACGCGTTCGATGCGGGCGAGATCCGGGCCTTGGACCTTTGCATGGCCCTCCAGGACATAATCGAGGAGGAGGCGTGCGCCTGGCGCGATGCCCCCGTCGACGAGGTCGCCATCGCCCGCGAAATACAGGCGGACGCCAAGCGCCAGCCGAAGGACAGGAAGGGCGCCACCGACCAGGAGTCGGCCGAAAAGGTCATTCGGACGCGCCGCCATGTCGAGCTGGTGAAATGGGCGGAGAGTTGCGGCAACGTCAGTATGGTCGACCGCGCCATGAAGGTTTTGCGCCCCCTGGTCCGCGTCTCCCTCGACGACCTCGACGCCGCCCCGCACCTTCTCACCGTGCAGAACGGCCTTGTCGACCTCGCCGAGGTTGCCAAGCCCGCGCCGGCGGCTGAGGAGGACGACGAAAGGCTCGCCCGTTGGCGCGGCTTCCTGAAAAGGAACGAGCGCCAGGGGCGGCCGACGCGCGTTTGCAATGCCGCATTCGTGCCGGGCACCCCGCGGCCGAAATTCCAGGCGTTCCTCGACCTGATCCAGCCGCAACCCCATTTGCAGGCGTATCTCAAACGCTGTTGCGGCCAGATGCTTTCGGGGTCGAACGACTACCAGGTTGCCCTCCTCTGGCAGGGCGAGGGCGCGACCGGCAAGTCGACGCTCATGAGCATTCTGTCGTCCGTCCTCGGCTCCTATGTGGCGGACTGCAAAATCGAGATGTTCCTGGCGACCGAATTGCGGTCGTCCTCGGCCGCCACGCCCGACGAGGCGGACCTCCCCGGCGCGCGAGTCTACACGGCGAGCGAGCCGGAGCCGAATGCCGCGCTCTCGGATGCGAAGGTCAAGGCGTTCACCGGCGGCGATCCGCGCAAGTCCCGCGCCAACTATGGCGACCCGTTCCGCTGGCGGCCGCTCGGCGTCCCGGTCCTCTCGTTCAACCGTATGCCCTCCATCAAGGGCGATTCCTACGGCACTCGGCGCCGCCTCGCCTTCGTCCCCTTCACGGCGAACCTCCGCAACCTCCCCGAGGACAGGCAACGCGCCCAGGCGGAGGTCGAGGCGGAAATGGTCCCGGAATATCCCGGAATCCTCGACTGGCTGTTAGAGGGATACGCGGAGGCACGCGCCCTCGGCGGCCTCATACCCCCGCCCGAGGCGGACACGCTAAAAGAGGCTCTGATGTCCGATGCCGACCCGGTGGGCGAATTCATCGCCGCTTGCTGCGCCCACGACGAGGCGGGTCGCGTCCGCACGTCGGACTTTTACCGGACCTATGCGGCATGGGCCGAGGACTCGGGCGCCCGCACCTGGCGCGACTCCACCGTTAAGAAGGTCATGGTGCAAAAGGGCTATCGGGCGTCGAAATGCGAGGGCTATCCGCATTTTCACGGCCTCCGCTGGAATGGCGAAGAGGCAACCGAGGACTATCGGCACCGCTCCCGCCTCGGCTCCTCGCCGGACACGTCCAGGGCGCTCCGGTGACGCCTGGCGCCGCCTCCAGCCTCCCCGCACCCCTCCCCGTTCGGGGAGCCCCGGGGAGTCTAGCGGAGCCTTGGGGAGACCTTCCCCTGCACCGCCCTTGGGGGTCGCGGGGTCTCCCTGCCTCCCCGAGGCTCCCCGCCGAGAAGGGGAAGGCTGGGGCTAGCCTCCCCGAAAAAAGGCCTAGCCTCCCCGAGGTTCCCCGTCTGAATCTAACGAATTCAAGGCCTTATCCCTATTTCGGGGAGTCTAAACCCCCTCGCAGACATATACGCGAGAGAAAACAGGGAAAAACCAACTCTAGGAAAAACTCTTAGGGAAGTCTCCCCGAGGCTCCTCGTCACCCCACAGCGAAAGGTGCTCACATGCCGAAAGCAAGGAAAAAGCCGATGACGCCTGGCCCGGACTGGACCTTCGCGCCGCCAAAGGCAGCGCGGCCTTGCCTGGTCGAGCGCGTGGTCGAGGACGTCGAGGCGTCCCCCCCTCCGCTCCGGTCAAGGTCCGGCGTAACGTCCAGCGCCGGCCGCTCTCGACCGCCCTCGCCAAGCTCTTGGCCGTCCGCGTGAAGGCGGCCGAGGAATATCCCGCAGCCTGCGCGGCGGCCCAGGCGGTGGGGGAAGGGGGCAGTCGAGCGGCGGCGCTCCTCGGCGCTTGACAGGTCGAGCGCCTGGAGCGCATGGATAAAGTGATCGGCGCCGAGGTCGTCTACCTGGACGTCCGCCGCGCCTACGTCTCGCATCGTCGACAGGGTCGCCCCCGAGCCGCCGGGCAAGCCGCTCTTGGTCCCCGTATCGTCCTGACGAGGCTCGCAGGACCATCCAAAGCATAGATCAAGCTGGGGCTCGCCCGCGGCTTCTTCCGTTAATCCGGCCCTGAGGAGCGGAGTGTACCACCTTCTCCTGAACCGCAATAGCTTACGCCGTTTCGTTGGCTAGCCTGCCCCTGGGCCCTAGACACTGCGCCTCCGCTTTAAGGATGGCGCCGAAAGCCGCGCCCGGCTGCGTCTCACGTATTTAGCCATTCGCGAAGTGATTGCCACCGCCGTCTGACGATTGGTTGTTGGGTCCTTCCTAGGGGGTGACACGTGGGGGAATTCGCGATCGCGTAAAGCGAGCCAAAGTTCGGCGACGACAAGGCGTGGCTTGTCATTTAGGTTGTTGTTGATCACCACCAAAAGGAAGGGACGCACCGTGAGAGCACTTGCATCACGTCTGGCGGCCGGCGCACTTGCTGCGCTCAGCGGCCTCGCCCTAGTTACGCAGGCGTCGGCGCACGAGGGGGCGGAGACGGACGCGCACCACGAGGAAGACGAGCAGGATGGCGTGCATGGCGCAGAAGGGCACCACGAGGACAGTGGGCGCCACGACCTTGAGGACATGCGCGAGATGCATCGCGGTCACGAGCACGAGCATGACTTCGAGGCCATGGAGCGCCTGTCGCCCGAGGAACGCCAGCGGGTCCTGGCGCTGATGCGCAACGTTGGCCTTGCCCTGCCGCCGATGGACCCCGAGCGGGGGCGTGCATTGTTCTTGGAGAAGGGATGCGTCACCTGCCACCAGGTCAACGGCGTGGGCGGCGACCTCGGGCCGGCCCTGAACGCCGAGGACATGCCCGAGCCCATGAACGCCTTCGAATTCGCCGCACGCATGTGGCGCGGGGCCCCGGCGATGACCGATCTCCAGCGGCAGATGCTCGGCGATGTCATCACGCTGAACGGCCAGGAGCTCGCCGACATCATCGCCTTCGCGCATGATGAGGAGGCGCAGGCAACACTCGACGAGGGCGATATTCCGCAGGCGTACCGGGAGTTCATCGAGGACCAGTGAATGCGAACCGCGTTCCGGCCCGTCCGTCCGATGACGGTCGGAGCGGCGGTCTTCTTGGTGGACGAATCGCGGACGCGGCGCGGCGCGTTGCGATCAAGGGTCGCAGGCGCGCAACGGGCCGGATTGGGCTAGAGATTTGAAGGGCTGGCGGGTTCGCCGGACGGCAAAGCCCGACCGGGGATCGGGTTTTCGCGACGCCCTTCTCCGGTCGCCAAAGAATGCGAGCGGTCGCAATGGACAATGCTGTCGCTCTGGTTCAGGCGTATCTCCGGATCAACGGCTACTTCACGGTTGCCGAATATCCGGTGCTCGAGGCCAGGCGCCATCAGCCCGCTCAGATGGCCACGGATATCGATATTCTGGCCTTTCGCTTTCCGGGCGCGGTGCGGCAGATACTGGGGAGAGGCGTTGGAGCGGCCGGGGCGAGCCTTTCGCTTCCCGATCCGGACCTCGGCGTGCACCGTTGCGCGCCCGACATGATCATCGGCGAGGTGAAGGAGGGCCGGGCCCGGCTTAACGAGAGCATGCGTAACCCGTCCGTCATTGGCGCGGCGCTTGCGTGCTTCGGCTGTTGCAGCCAGGAGGATGCGCAAGCGATGGTGCAGAAGCTGCTTCGGAAAGGTCGCGCCGAAAATGCGGAGGGGCACGAGGTCCGCCTTGTGGTCTTTGCATCCGGCGGCGATGGCGACGCCCGCTTCCAGGTCGTCTCGCTCGGTCACGTGGTTGCGTTCCTCCGCGGCTACCTGAGGCAGCACTGGAGCCTGCTGGGCCATGCCCAGTTCCGCGATCCGGTACTCGGCCTGCTGATGACGCTGGAGAAGGCGGCCGACGGCGCGCCGGATGTCGGGAGGTCTTGAGATGCCGCTTGATCCCGTCTGCGGACACGAGGTCGACCTGAGGCACGCGCACTCCATGCGGATCGCCGGCGGGTGGGCCCTCTACTTCTGCTCCGCCGGCTGCGCGCAGGCGTTCGCCGCTGACCCTACGAGCTTCTCATCGCGGGCAGGGCAGATGCGCCTTGCCGTGGGTGTCATGGGCTCGGCCTCGAACGACCAGACCGAGGAGCAGCGGCGCGCGGCCTATCACTTGGGCAGGGCCATCGCGTCGCGGGGGTTCAACCTGATCACCGGCGCCTGCCCGGGACTGCCCTACGAGGCGGCACGGGGCGCCCGGGAGGCGAGGGGTCTCTCGATGGGGATCTCGCCGGCGCTGAGCCTGCACGAGCATCTCTATCGCTATCATTCCCCGGCGGACGTCTTCGACGCGCTGATCTACACCGGCAGCGGCCTGATGGGCCGCGAGGTGACGAACATCCACTCGAGCGACATGGTCGTGCTGGTCGGCGGCCGTTCCGGCACGCTGGGCGAGTTTGCGATCGCCTATGACGAGGGAAAGCTGATCGGCGTGTTGCAAGGGACCGGCGGCATCGCCGATGCGACCGACCGGATCATCGAGACTATTGAGAAGGACACTGGCGCGCGGCTCGTTCGGAATCGGGACCCGGACGAGCTCATTGATGGACTCTCGGAAGCCTTCGAGACGAGCCATTTTCGCCGCCCGTCGTGCTTCTGCGACGGGGTTGGTGTCGGAACCGGCTGAGCCGCGCCGAAGGAGGCATCAGGATGAGGATCGCGGCGAAGCCGCTCGGAAGCTACCCCTGGTACCTGCGTCCCTTCTTCTGGAACCAGCGGCGCAAGTACGGCGCCGTCCTCGATTCCGCGCTGGTCTGGGCGCGGGCGCCGAAGGTCTTTCTCGGCGTCGCGTTCCTCTACGGCGTGATCGACCGCAAGACTTCGCCGCTGAGCCCGGCCTTGCGCTCGCTCGTCACGGTCCGCGTCTCGCAGATCAATTGGTGCCGATTCTGCGTCGACCTCAACACGGTGACCTTGCTGAAGCGCGGGGTGTCTATAGAGAAGGTCGAGGCACTGGAGGACTGGCGGGAAAGCGCGCATTTCGATGGGCGCGAACGCACCGCCCTCGACTACGCGGAAGCGGTGACGCGATCCGACCGGCAGGTCACCGACGATCTTATGGAACGCCTGCGCGAGCATTTCGACGATGACGCCATCGTGGAACTGACCGGGCTGATCACCTTTCAGAACATGTCCAGCAAGTTCAACAGCGCGCTCGCCGTCCCGGCCCAAGGCTTTTGCAAGGCCCCGAAACGCTGATCGCTTGGGCTGCCGACCGCCCGACTTCATTGGCGGTCTCCGGAGGGCGTGCGATCCGCCCCACGGGCGTCACGGCCCGCCCGAACGGGAGCTCTTGCGAGCCAGCCCTGCGAAGGTGGCCCCGAATTGGCTAACATCCGGTCAATCTCGCCACACGACCGACCAAGGGGAGGTGATGCCATGACGGAGCGGACAACCCCGAGAGGCCCAAGCGTCAATCGGATCACCACGGTCGCATCACTCGGAATTGTGCTCGTCTTCGCCATCGGCGGCGCCGTGTGGAGCACTGAGGCGCAGGCAGTTTTCGACGCGGTACAGGCCCGCATGCTCCACGCTTTGAAATGGTACTATGTCGCGATCGTGGCCTTCGTCCTGGCCTTCGTGCTGTGGCTCGGGTTCGGGCGGTACAAGAACGTCCGCCTCGGCGGCGACGAGGAGCGGCCGGAGTTCACCTATTTCTCGTGGTTCTCTATGCTGTTCGCGGCGGGCATGGGCATCGGGCTCATCTTCTGGAGCATCGCCGAGCCGCTCAGCCACTATCAGGCGAACCCGTTCGCCGCCGAGGGCGAGACGGCGGCCGCGGCATCGACGGCCATGCGGCTCGCCTTCTTCCATTGGGGCCTGAACGCGTGGGCCGTTTACGCGCTGGTGGCGCTGGCGCTGGCCTACTTCGCGTATCGAAGGGACGAGCCGCTGACGCTGCGCTCGACTCTGCGCGGCGCCATCGGTCCCGCGGCCGATGGCTGGGCCGGGCACGCGGTGGACGTGATCACGGTTTTCGGCACAGCCTTCGGTGTGGCGACGTCGCTGGGGCTGGGCGTCCAGCAGATCGACGGAGGAGTAAGCTTCCTGATCGGGGGCGCCGAGGGGCGGTCGCGCGAGATCTGGATTCTAGCGGGCATCACGATCGTGGCGACGATTTCGGCAGCCTCGGGCGTGCGGCGGGGCGTCCGCGTCCTCAGCAACATGAACCTTGTCCTCAGCTTCATGGCACTGCTGTTTTTCTTCGGCTTCGGCCCGACGCGGCATCTCCTGAACCTTCTCGTCGAGACGACCGGAAGCTACCTGCAGAATCTTCCCCGGCTGAGCACCTGGACGGACGCCCAGGAGCACAGCGGATGGCAGGAGCAATGGACCGTTTTCTACTGGGGTTGGTGGATCGCCTGGTCGCCCTTCGTGGGTATGTTCATCGCGCGCATCTCCCGCGGGCGGAGCATCCGCGAGTTCGTGATGGGCGTGCTGCTGGTCCCAACGATCCTGACCTTCGTCTGGCTTACGCTGACGGGCGGAACCGCGCTCTACCTCGAAGTCTTCGAGGGCCGGGACCTGCTGACACCGCTTGGCCGGGACATAACGCTACCGCTGTACCGGACAATCGAGCTGCTCGACGGCGGAGTGGTCGGGAGGGTGGCGGCCGGCCTGATGGTCGTGCTGGTGGCCACCTACTTCGTGACCTCCTGCGACTCGGGGACACTGGTGATTGCGACAATCCTCTCGGACGGCGCCGACGAGCCGCCGATGGCGCTGCGGGTGGTCTGGGGACTCTGTGAGGGGGCGCTCGCCGCCGTGTTGCTGCTGGTCGGCGGCGTGGCCGCACTCCAGGCCGCCGTCGTGATCGCCGGGCTTCCCGTCGCCCTGATCCTGCTGATGATCATGGTCGGGCTCGTCAGGGTTCTCCGTGAGGAGCCGGCGGCACCGCGGGAAGGCCTCAAGACGCGCGCGGATTGCGAGCCATGGACGGGGTGTGCATGCTGACCTTGGTGACGGGTCATTGCTCTGCCCGCCCCCCGGCCTGCCGAGTGCGCCGGCCGATCGATGTCTCTTCGGGGTGACAGGTGCGCGCGAGATCCTGGCTTTGGACGCTGCTCACGCTGCTGCTGATCGCGGCCGGCTCCTACGGACTTTACGCCTACCTTCGCCCGGCGCCGCTGCCCGAGCAGCTCCTTTATGCCAACGGCCATGTCGAAGGGACGGAGGTCAACGTCGCCGCGGAAACAACGGGCATCGTGGTCGAGAACAGGCTGGTCGAGGGGGAGACGGTCGCGCGCGACGATCTGCTCGTGCGGCTGGACGAGACCGACCTTCGGCTCCGCAAGGCGGAGGCAGAGGCGGAGATCGACGCCCTGATACAGGAGGGCGAGCGCGCCGAGCGCGAGCTTGCGCTTTCACGCCACCACCTCTCCACGGCGAGGAAGGAACTGGCCCGGGCCCAGGAGCTCGAGGAGCGCGGCACCGTCCCGCCCCGGCGGCTCGAGGAGGCGCAGGACGCGTTCGAGGAGGCACGGGCGCGCGTCGATGCGGGCGAGGCCGCCGTGGCGGCGACGGAGGCGCGGGTCGACGCGGCGCGTCAGGAGCTGGAGCTCATCGAGAACCGCATCTCGAAGACACGGATCACCGCGCCGGTCGACGGCACGGTCGTGACAAAGGCGGTGGAGCGGGGCGAGTTGATGCAACCCGGCATGACCGTCGCCGTGCTCGTCGATCTTTCCGAGGTCGAGCTGCGGGTTTTCGTGCCGGAGCGCGACATCGGCAAGGTTCGGCTTGGCGCACACGCGCGAATCCGGGTGGACGCTTTTCCCGACCGGACCTTCGAGGCCCGCGTCGCGCGCGTTGACCAAAGGGCCCAGTTCACGCCGCGTGACATCCACATGCCTGAAGAGCGAGTCCGCATGGTCTTCGGCGTCATGCTCTCCATCGAGAACCCGGAGGGTGTTCTGAAACCGGGCATGCCGGCCGACGCCTGGATTCTCTGGCAGCCCGGAGCCGACTGGCCCGAGCGACTGTTCGTGCCAGTCTGAGCCGCGACGATGGCCGGGACCGGGAACCACGTGATCCGGGCCGAGGGGCTCGGCCGGCGGCGCGGCGGACGGTGGGCGGTTCGCGGCGTCTCGCTGGAGGTCCCCCGGGGCGAGATTCTCGGCCTCGTTGGGCCGGACGGAGCGGGCAAGACCACGCTCTTGCAGCTTTTCGCCGCCATCCTCGACCCGGAAGAGGGCCGGTGCGAGGTGCTGGGCCTCGACACGGTCAGGCAGGCCGCCTCGGTCACTGCGCGGATCGGCTATATGGCCCAGGGCTTCACGCTCTACGGCGCCCTCAGCGTCGCGGAGAACCTGGCGTTCGCCGCCAGGATACGCAGCGTGCCACCGGCCCGGTTCGTCGAGCGCCGGGAAGATCTGCTGGCGATGGCGGGGCTCGCGGGCTTCCAGAATCGCCGGGAGGACAGGCTCTCCGGGGGCATGCGCAAGAAGCTCGCGCTTTGCGCTAACCTCGTGCACCGGCCGCCACTCTTGCTGCTCGACGAGCCGGGCCTCGGCGTCGATCCGGTATCGCGCCGCGAGCTCTGGCGCATGCTCGAGGCGTTCCGCAGCGAGGGCGCCACCGTCGTCCTCAGCACGTCCTACATGGACGAGGCCGAACGCTGCGACCGCGTCGCTTTCCTCGACGGTGGACGGGTCATCGCCACCGGCCCGCCGGCGGAGTTGCGCGGGCGGATCGAGGGGAGCGTCTACAGGGTCGCATCGAAGAGGCCGGCGGAGGTCGAGGACGTTCTGCGGCGGCAGGGAGAGGTTCTGGACGTGCAGCGGCGCCCGGCGGAGATTCGTTTCGGTCTCCGGGAAGGGGTCGCCCTCTCGGATGCGTTGCGGCGCGATTTGGAGGTGCTCGGCGGGGTCGAGCCTGCCAGGCCCTCGATGGAGGACGTGTTCGTCGCCCTGCGCGGCGCGTCCGGGTCCGGGACGGTCGAGCCGGACAGTAACCCCCTGACGCTCGTATCGAGACGGTCAACCGGACCGGCCATCGAGACCCACGGACTGACGCGGCGGTTCGGCGGGTTCACGGCGGTGGACGCCGTCTCGCTCGACGTCAGGGCTGGGGAGGTCCTGGGCCTGCTCGGCGCCAACGGCGCCGGCAAGACCACGCTGATCCGCCTTCTTTGCGGCCTCCTGGCGCCTTCGGCGGGCACGGCCCGCGTCGCCGGGGTCGACGTTGCCGAGGCGCCGCGCGCGCTGCGGCAACGGATCGGCTACATGTCGCAGCGCTTCTCGCTCTATCCCGACCTGACCGTGCGCGAGAACCTCGACTTCTTCGCCAGCGCCTATGGACTCGCGCGCGGTGCCGCGCGCGCCGCGATCGGCCGCGCGATCGCGGCGACGGGGCTCGGAGGCATGGAGAGCAAGATGGTCACCGGCCTGTCCGGCGCCGTGCGCCAGCGTCTGGCGCTCGCCTGCAGCATCCTTCACGGGCCTGCGGTGCTTTTCCTCGACGAGCCGACCTCGGGCGTCGACCCGGCGTCGCGGTTCCGCTTCTGGCGCCTGATAGACGCTCTGGCTGCGTCGGGCACGACCGTTCTGGTGACCACCCATTACCTGGAGGAGGCGGCCTATTGCGGCCAGCTTGCGCTGATGCACGCGGGCCGGGTGATCGCGGCCGGGGATGCGGAGTCGCTGCGGGCGGGTCTTGGCTGTCCGGCTTCCGCCTCGCTCGAGGACCTGTTCCTCGGCTACATCGAGCGCGAGACCGCGCGGCCGCCGCGCGCAGGCGGAGGCGTCGCGTGAGGCTCGGTCGTGTCATGGCGGTCGTCGAGAAGGAGGCGCGCGAGATTCTGCGCGACCGCATCACGGTCGGCGTCGCGCTGGCGATGCCACTCGTCATGCTGTTTCTGTTCGGCTACGCGATCTCGCTGGACGTGGACGACGTCGATCTCGGGGTGCTCGACCGGGATCGCTCCATCGCGAGCCGCGAGCTGATCGACGGGTTCACGCAGAGCGGCTATTTCCGCCTGAAGCGCGACTACCTGTCCGCGGCAGCAGCCGACAAAGATCTGCAGCTCGGCGCGGTCAAGCTTGCGCTGGTGATCCCGCCCGGGTTCGGCAAGGACCTCGCACGGGGCGAAGCCGCGCCCGTCCAGGTGATCGTCGACGGCACCTACTCGGCGACCGCCAACCTCGTGGCTGCCTATGCACGGACGATCGTCTCGAGGTTCGGGGCCGGTACGCCCGCCGCGCCAAGGATCGAGGTACGCGTCTGGTACAACCCGGCCCTGCGCAGCGTCACCTATATCGTGCCGGGACTCTTCGGTGTCATCCTGATGGCCTTTCCTCCGCTTCTCACGGCGCTGGCGATCACGCGCGAGAAGGAGACCGGCTCGATCCAGCAGATCTTCGCCTCGCCGCTGACCCCTGCGGAGTTCCTGGCCGGCAAGCTCGTCCCCTACGGCATGATCGCGTTCATCCAGATCATCATGGTCATCGGCGTGGGATTCGTCTGGTTCGGCGTGCCGCTCCGCGGCGGGCTCGGTCTCCTGCTCGGGACCGGTCTCGTCTACGTCTTCTGCACCGTGGGGATCGGGCTCCTGGTCTCGACGGTCACGCAGAGCCAACTCGCCGCGATGCTGATCGCGCTGATCGTGACGCTGATGCCCTCCTTCCTGTTCTCGGGCTTCCTGTTTCCTATCTTCACCATGCCCTACCTGATGCAGCTCTACACGCGCGTCTTCCCGGCCCGGTACTTCGTCGATCTCTCGCGCGGCGTCGTGCTCAAGGGGGCGGGCCTGCCCGAGCTCTGGCCGTCCGTCCTGCTGCTCCTCGCTTACACCGCCGCCATCTTCGCCTTCGCCGTTTTTCGGTTCCGCAAGAAGGTGGCGTGATGGCGTGGCGGCTGCTCGGCCTCCTGGCGAAGGAGTCAATCCAGTTCCTCCGGGACCGGGTGATGCTGGTCCTCATCCTCTGGCTCTACACGGTCGAGGTGGTGATCTGCGCCCTCGCTCTCACCTTCGAGGTCGAGGACATGCCGCTCGCCGTCGTCGACCTGGACCGGACGGCGGCCAGCCGCTCGCTGGTCGAGACGTTCCTGGTGACCGATGCCTTCGCCCCGGCGGGTCACTTCTCGTCGGCTACGGACGCCGAGCGGTCGCTTCAGAGCGGCCGGGCGCGGATCGCGCTCATCGTGCCCGAGGGGTTCCAGCAGGGTCTCGTCCGCGGCCAGCCGGTGCCCCCCCAAGTCCTGCTCGACGGCACCAACTCGAACGTCGCCGCGCAGGCGCGGGCGTATGCGCTGGAGATCGCGGCACGGTTTTCGGCCCTTTCCCAGGGCGTGTCGAGCAGGCCGGCGGGCGCGGTGCCGGTGATCCGCGTCTGGTACAATCCGGACCAGACCTACACCTCGTTCGTGGTGCTCTCGATGGTCGCGCTTGCGGCCATGATGGTTGGGGTCTTCCACCCCGCCGCCTCGATCGTGCGCGAGCGGGAGTCGGGCACGATCGAGCAGCTTCGCGTGACAACGATCGTCACCGGGGAGCTTTTCGTGGCGAAGACGCTGCCGACGCTGGTCATGGGGCTCCTGTCGGTGTTCCCGAGCCTCCTGATCGTCTGGTGGTTCGGCGTTCCGCTGCGCGGCAGTCTGCCGACCTTCCTCGCCCTCACGGCGATCTTTCTATTGAGCGCAATCTCGATTGGCGTGCTCGTCGCAGCCATCAGTCGCACATTGCAGCAGGCGCTGCTTCTCAGCTTTTTTGGTCTGTTCCCGATTATGTTCCTCTCGGGCACGGTGGCGCCGGTGGAGAGCATGCCGGAGACCTTGCAGACCATCTCGCTGGCAAGCCCGCTTCGCCACTACATGGACGTGATCCTCGGCATCTTTCTGAAGGGCGCCGGTTTTGCCGAGCTCTGGAACCAAGGGCTTGCGCTCGCCGCCATCGGCGCGCCGCTCTTTCTCCTCGCGTCAAGGATTTTCGGCCGGACCACGCTGCAAGGCGGTTAAGGACGGCTCCGGCCATCGGTCGTCAGCCCCGATCGCTTGCGCTAGGTCAATGCACGGAGAGTGCGCTGGACCAACGGTTTGCCGCGCAGGGTCTCCGGCCGCAGCCGTCAGCGCACAGCCGGGATGAATCGGGGGGGAGGCGTTTCCGCATGAAGATTGCCGTGTTGAAGGATCGGGGCGGAACTTCGGTTGCGTTGACCGAGCGAGCCGCCGGCGGCAACTTCCTTGCGAGGTCCAGGGCGTCCCAATGACTACACCGCTCGGTCCATTCGTTTCGCGAACGCACATCGCCTACTTCTCGATGGAGATGGCGATCCGGCCCGAGATGCGCACCTATGCCGGCGG
This sequence comes from Pseudomonadota bacterium, assembly GCA_041641715.1. GTDB lineage: Bacteria > Pseudomonadota > Alphaproteobacteria > Rhodobacterales > Rhodobacteraceae > Thermohalobaculum. The sequence goes on along the minus strand of JBEPXW010000005.1, from coordinate 4,329 downwards.
GCTCGGCGTGCTCGCGGGCGACACCGCGCGGTCCTGCGCCGATCTCGAGCTGCCGGTGGTGTTCGTGACCCTCGTAAGCCGCGCGGGCTATTTCCGCCAGGGGCTCGACGACGACGGCTGGCAGTTCGAGGACGATGACCTGTGGGAGCCGGCGGACTGGTGCACGCCGCTCAATGCGATGGTCGCCGTGCCGATCGAGGGACGGCCGGTGTGGATACGGCCGTGGCTTTACATCCATACCTGCCCGCACGGCCACCGGATTCCGATCCTGCTCCTCGACACCGACCTGGAGCAGAATGCCGAGCCGGATCAGCGGCTGACCGATTCGCTGTACGGCGGGGACGAGGGCTACCGGTTGAAGCAGGAAATCGTGCTGGGCATCGGCGGCATGCGGCTCGTGCGTGCCCTCGGCTTCGAGCTTCACACCTACCATCTGAACGAGGGGCACGCCGCGCTCCTGACGCTGGAGTTGCTGCGTCGGTGGCGCATTCCCGAGGACCAGCGCATCCCCGGAGAGGCGCCCTACGACATCGCAGAGGTGCGGGAGCGTTGCGTGTTCACGACACACACCCCGGTCGAGGCAGGCCATGACCGCTTCGCTTATGCGCTCTTCCAGCGGCTGCTGCCGGACTTCGTGGAGATGGACACGCTGAAACGCCTTGCCGGTAGCGACCGGCTGAACATGACGCGGCTTGCCTTCAATCTCTCCGGCTACGTCAATGGCGTGGCGCGCCGCCATGCCCTGACGACCGAGCGCCTGTTCCCGGGCTACACTGTGCATGCCGTCACCAACGGCATCAATGTCGGCACCTGGGCGCATGAAGCCTTCGCGAAGCTCTATGATGCCAACTTTCCGCAGTGGCAGCACGAGCCCGAGATCCTCGTACGCGCGCTTCAGCTGGCCAACGAGGACGTCTGGCGAAGCCACACGGCCGCCAAGGCCGACCTGGTCGCCGAGGTGCAAAAGCGGACAAAAGTGGCGCTCGACCCGGACCTTCCCATTATCGCCTATGCGCGACGCATGACCGGCTACAAGCGGCCGACGCTGATCTTCAGCGATCTCGCCGCCTGACCGCGATCGCCGCCCGACATCCATTCCAGATCGTGATGGCCGGCAAGGCGCATCCGCGCGACACACAGGGCAAGGAGGCCATTCGCCGGGTTCACGAAATCTCCCGGCAGCTCGAAGGAACGATCCGGTGCGTCTTCCTGCCGGGCTATGACATGGAGCTGGCCAGGGTCCTGGTCTCGGGCGCGGACATCTGGCTCAACACCCCGCTTCCGCCCCTCGAAGCCTCGGGCACGAGCGGCATGAAGGCAGCCCTGAACGGCGTCCCGAACCTGAGCGTGCTGGACGGCTGGTGGCTCGAGGCGTGCATCGACGGGGTGAACGGCTGGTCGATCGGCGCGGACGGGGATGGCAGTTCCGATCAGAGTCACGCCGAGGCGCTACTGGATAAGCTGGAGACCGTGATACTGCCTCTTTACCACAACGACACGGAACATTGGCGCTGGATGATGAAGTAGGCAATCGGGCAGATCGCCTACTATTTCAACAGCCAGCGCATGATGCGGCGCTACGCCACCGAGGCGTACCTGCGGTAGCCGGCCAGCCCCGCGCTCTCCCCAGGCCACGCGCGTCCCGCGCAGCAGAAACCCAAGGCACGATGAATACACAGCTCGGACGGCTCTATTCCTTCGTGTGGCGCGAGACGGGCCGGCGACAGGTCTGGCTGACGGCGGTCTCTCTGCTCGTCGCCGCTCTCGCGGCAGCGCCGCTCGAGCTGCAACGGCACATCATCAACGAAGCGACCATCCGCAAGAACCTCAGCCATCTCCTTCTCATGTGCGCCGGTTATGCGGGCGTCATTCTGGTTCAGGGCGGCACGAAATACGTGATGCGCATGATGCGTGGACGCATCGCGGCCGAAGCCATGTACCAACTTCGCCTGAGCGTGGCTCAAGGCGTCCAGGAGGGTGACGACGCATCGGGAACGCGTGCGAACACGTCCCGCGGCAAGGCCATGGCGATCATCGCGGCCGAGGTGCGGCCCGTCGGCGGCTTCGTCGGCGACAGCATCTCGGTGCCGCTGGTGGAGGCCGGAATCATCGCCGTGATCTTCGCATACATGGCGGTCGTCGAGCCTCTGATCGCGGCCGCGGCGGCGGTGGTGTTCCTGCCGCAGATGGTCATCGTCCCCGGAGTGCAGAACCGGATCAACGAGCGGGTTCGGCGGCGAACGCAAGAGGTGCGCGAGGTCGGCAGGGAGCTCGAGGCGGACAATGGAACATCGGCGGATTACGCGGAGCAACGGCTGGGCCGAATTTTCGATCTGCAGCTGCAGTCTTTTCGCCTGAAGTTCGGCTTGAAGCTCATCCTGAACCTGCTAAACCACGCCGCGACGCTCGCCGTGCTGGCTGTCGGGAGCTGGATGGTGCTCAGGGGCGAGACGCAGGTCGGCACGGTGGTCGCCTTCCTCAGCGGCATCGAGCGCGTCAGCGACCCGTGGCGTGAAGTGGTCGCGTTCTACCGTCAGGCCTCCAACGCCCTGATGCGGAGCCGCCTGATCGACGACGCCCTGGCGGAGATGTCGAGCCCCTTCCGGATCCTCTCCTGACTATCCCCGAGGTGCGTCGGGGTCGTCGCGGAAGGGCTCGCGACCGGTGGGCTCGATGACGATGGCCCCGTAGGGGCCGTCCGCCTCCTGGAAGCCGGAATGGCTGTGGAACCCGTAGGTGTCGCTCTGCACGATTGGGAAGCGGTAGGTGAAGGTCTCACCGGGGGCGATGCCGTCGAAGCTGACGCCGGGCACACTGTCCTGCTCGAAGGGCAAAGTCAGGCCGTGCCAGCGGACCGAGGACTCTTCGCGAGGTTGTTGGTCTGGTGGATCGTGACCTCCTCGCCCTCGGCGAAGCGCAGGACGGGGTCGGGCGAGGCGCCGTTGAAGCCGACGCCGCTGCGCTTGAACTCGCCGGCGTCGATGGTGACGCGGTCGACCGTGAGGGGCTACTCGCCCGCGGCTGCCGTCAGGGGCAGGGTCGCGGCGACGAGGGCGATCAGGCCCGCCCTCAGGCCATGGATGCGGTGCATCTCTCGTGTTCTCCGGGGTGAGGGGAAGGGGGCGCCGCGCGTCGCGGCGCCCCGGCTCCGTCAGCGGTTGGCGAGCTTGTCGACGAAGCGGAACTCGCCCGCCATGCCGGCGTCGTAGTGGCCGGGTACGTTGCAGGCGAACTCGAGGTCCATCGAGCGCCCGAAGGTCCAGACCACCTCGGCCGTCTCGCCGGGCTCGAGGAGGACGCTGTTGGCGTGGTCGTGCGACATCGAGTGGCCGTCGCCCATGTCCATCTTCATCTTGTCGCGATGCAGCTCGGCACCCTCGATAATGCCGTGGTCGACCATCATCTGCATCTCCTCCTGGTGCTTCGCGTGCATGGCGGGGGTGCCGATGTTGAACTCGTGGACGATGGTGCCCGCGTTCCGCACGACGAAGCGCACGGTCTCGCCCTCGAGGACCGAGACCTTCTCGGGCTCGAAGTAGACGTCGTCCATCACGACCTCGACGGTGCGGTTGGCCTTGGCGGCCTTGCCGGGCTGGCCGAACGCGGGCTTGTCGTGGCTGCCCGCATGGGTGCCGGCGGCGAGGACGGGGGTGGAGAGGAGCGCGAGGGCGCCCGCGAGCACCGGGCCAAGCCCGGCGCGACGAAAATCGATGCTCATGGTCGGGTTCCTTGTCTGCCTGTGAAGTTTGTCTCGGTTCGTTTGCTCCGGCGCACATGACCCCTTTACCCGCCCTCAGGGGACGGGTCGGAACGAGGGCGCCGGTTCGGGAGACTTCAGACGCGCGGGGGCGGCGGCTCGGCGGTCAGGACGATGCCCGCGCCCGATCGGACGTCCCGCACAAGCGGGCAGCTCACCGGACCGAATCCAGCCTCGAAGGAGGCCCTAATCGGCGCCACCAGGGCGGCGACGCAATGGCCGCCCGCGAAGGAGCATTCGGCCGCCGGAATCTGCGCGCCTGCGTCGATGTGGGGCGCCGCATCGGGCCGGTGCGCGTCAGCGTGCGGCGCTCCGGCATGCGTGGCCGGATGACCATGCCCGGGCCCCGCTTCACCCGGCGCGGCGGGTGCAAGCACGATCACGAACGCAAGCAGCAGGGTCAGAATTCTGTCCATGGACCAGCGGATAGATAGGTCGTGCCTCACGCGATCAAGAAGATTTTATCCGGCCGGCGCCTATTCCGCCCGGACCCGATGCGGCATTTCGACTCATCCCTCGCCCCGAGGTGAATCGCCGAGCCGACGAACTGCACACGGCGTCGTCAGCTTGGC
>JBEPXW010000004.1:0-280 GCA_041641715.1 Pseudomonadota bacterium | reverse complement strand
CGCTCGCGTGCGAGGCCCTCGATGCCCTCGGCGAGCTCGGCGCAGGCGGCGAGGCCGTCAGCGTCGATGTCCTCGCCGTACCAGGCGGTGAAGCGGAAGAAGCGCAGGATGCGCAGATAGTCCTCGCGGATGCGGTCGTGCGGGTCGCCGATGAAGCGCACGCGGCGGACCTGGAGGTCGGGCAGGCCGCCGACAGGGTCGATGATCTCGCCGTCGGGGCGGGCGTAGAGCGCGTTCATGGTGAAGTCGCGCCGGGCGGCGTCCTCGGCGAGGTCGGTGG
>JBEPXW010000003.1:0-2321 GCA_041641715.1 Pseudomonadota bacterium | reverse complement strand
CTCGATGCCGGTCGGCACCGCCTTGAGGCCGGCGGCCTCGAGCCGGCGCACCACCTTCTCGGGTGCGAGCGGCGTGGCGAGGTCGATGTCCGTGACGGGCTGGCCCAGGAGCGTGTTCCGCACGCAGCCGCCGACCAGGAAGCACTCGGCCCCGAGCGCCTCGATCACGACCCTCAGCCCCGGCCGGTCCAGCCACTCCGCCTCGAGCCTCATCGGGGGGCCTCCCGCCCGGCGAGCGCCGCAAGGCGGTCGCTCAGCCCCTTGAGCATCCCGGCGGTGGCGCCCCAGATGTAGTAGTCGCCCCAGGGCATGGCGTAGTAGTAGCGCCGCGTGCCCTGCCGGTCATGGGCGTGGCGGTGCCGGTTCGCCGGGTCCATGAGAAAGTCGAGCGGCACCTCGAACACCTCCTCGACCTCGTTCGGGTCGGGGACCGGGTGCCAGGCCGGGTCGATGCCGCCGACGAAGGGCGTCACGCGGAAGCCGGTCGAGGTCAGGTAGTGGTCGAGCGTGCCGATGATCCGCACCTGCTCGGGCCTCAGCCCGATCTCTTCCTCGGCCTCGCGCAGCGCCGCGGCGAGATGCGAGTCGTCCTCCACGTCCACCCGGCCGCCGGGGAAGGCGATCTGGCCGGCGTGGCGGGCGAGATGGCCGGTGCGCCGCGTCAGCACCACGTTGAGCCCCGTGTCCCGCTCCACCAGCCCGCAGAGCACGGCGGCCGGGCGCTGCTTCACGCCCGGCAGCTGCGCGGCCTTGACCTCCGGGTTCAGGTCGTAGTCCGAGCGCTCGCCCAGGGGCGGGGCGCTGAGGGCGGCCTCGATCTGGTCGAGCGTGAGCGGCATCGCGTCTAGATGCACCGCCGCGCCTCCCCGCGGCAAGCTGCGGCGGGCGGCGTCACACCTCCATCTCCCTTGACGGGATCACGGGGAAGAAGACGCCGCCCGAGCTGAGGCCGAACCAGCGCTCGCGGTCCAGCTCGCGGTGCTCGCCGATCTCGACGAGCCGGTAGAAGCTCTTGCGGTCGATCAGCGCCTCGAGGCCGCGGCGGACATGGACGTAAGGCGCGGGCTCGCCGGTCTCGGGGTCGCGCACGACGCGAATCGGGTTCTCGGGGCCCGCCACGGTCTCTTCGCCGACATTGGTCTCGAAGACGAGCACCTGGCTGGGGCCCGGCTCCTCGACGCGAAAGTCCACGGCGACGAAGGGGGCGTCGTCGACCGCGATGCCGATCTTCTCCACCGGCGTGACGAGGTAGTGCCGGCCGCCCTCGAACTTCAGCACCGAGGCGAAAAGGCGCACGAGCTCCCGCCGGCCGATGGGCGTGCCGAGATACCACCACGACCCGTCGCGCCTGATGCGGATGTCCAGCTCGCCGCAATAGGGCGGGTCCCAGAGGTGCACCGGGGCGGGGCCGCGCTTGCCCTCCTTTGCCTCGGCGATGGTCTTGGCGAGGTTCTCGGCGGCGGCCGGGTCGGGACCCCCTTGCGGTTTTGTGACCGTTGCCATCATCTTCACCTGTTGCCTTTGGGCGTCGCGTTATAGGTATGGTATTCAAAGGAACGTGGATTGACAGCCCCCGCCGGTGGCGGGGCTGGGTGCGAGGACAGATGACAGACCCTGTTGCTGAGATCGAGGCCGCCGGCGAGACGCTGGCGCGCGTGAAGGAGCAGATTGCCCGGCGAATCGTCGGCCAGGCCGAGGTGGTGGACCTGACGCTGAACGCCATCCTCTCCGGCGGGCACGCGCTGGTGATCGGTGTGCCGGGGCTGGCGAAGACGCGGCTCGTGGAGACGCTGGGCACCGTGCTCGGCCTCGACAACAACCGCATCCAGTTCACGCCGGACCTGATGCCGGCCGACATCCTCGGCTCCGAGGTGCTGGAGGAGGGGGCCGACGGCGCCCGCGCCTTCCGGTTCATCGAGGGGCCGGTGTTCACGCGGCTGCTGATGGCCGACGAGATCAACCGCGCCAGCCCGCGCACGCAGTCGGCGCTGCTCCAGGCGATGCAGGAGCGGATCGTCACGGTCGCCGGCCAGCACCGGCCGCTGCCGGCACCGTTCCACGTGCTCGCGACGCAGAACCCGATCGAGCAGGAGGGCACCTACCCGCTGCCCGAGGCGCAGCTCGACCGCTTCCTGCTCCAGATCGATATCACCTATCCGAGCCGTGACGAGGAGCGCGACATTCTGCTGACGACCACCGGCAACGACGACGCCGAGGCCGAGCCCGTGCTCGACGCCGAGGGGCTGATCCAGCTCCAGCGCCTCGTGCGCCAGGTCCCCGTCGGCGAGCGGGTCGTCGAGGCGATCCTGACGCTGGTGCGC
>JBEPXW010000002.1:0-6482 GCA_041641715.1 Pseudomonadota bacterium | reverse complement strand
GGCACACGCCGGCGGCGATCCTCGAGAAGATCATCGCCTACGAGGCGGTGCACGAGATCGACTCCTGGGACGAGCTGCGCCGCCGGGTGCAGCCCGAGGACCGGCGCTGCTTCGCCTTCTTCCACCCCTCGATGCCCGACGAGCCGCTGGTCTTCGTCGAGGTGGCGCTGACCCGCGAGGTGCCCGGCTCGGTCCAGGAAGTGCTTGCGCCCGAGCGCGAGCGCGTCGGCCCCCGCAAGGCGACGACGGCCGTCTTCTACTCCATTTCCAACTGCCAGACGGGACTGCGCGGCGTCTCCTTCGGTGCCTTCCTCATCAAGCAGGTGGCCTCGGACCTCGCCCGCGACCTGCCGAAGCTGGAGACCTTCGTCACGCTCTCGCCCGTGCCGGGCTTCGCCCGCTGGGTGCGCGAGGCGGCCGAGCGCGACCCGGACCTGCCCGCTGCGCGCGCGCTCGCGCTGTTCGAGAGCGGCGAGTGGCGCAAGGACGCCAAGCGCGAGGGCGAGCTCAAGGGGATCCTCATGCCCCTCGCGGCACACTACTTCCTGAACGCGAAGCGTCCGGACGGGCAGCCGATCGACCCGGTGGCGCGGTTCCACCTTGGCAACGGCGCCAGCCTGCTCGACATTCACTGGATGGGCGATACCTCGGAGAAGGGAATGGCGCAGTCCTTCGGCATCATGGTGAACTACCTCTACGACCTCGACCGGGTCGAGGAGAATCACGAGGCCTACGCCGCGGAGGCCAAGGTGCCGACCTCGCGCCGTGTCCGCGGATTCGCCGGCGCGGCGCGAAAGGGAGCGGCCTGATGGCGGCGGAGACGATCACGGACGCACGGCCCCGGGCCGAGGCCATAAGCGCGCAGGTGGCCCGCGCCCGCGCCGCGATGGCGACGCTGAAGGGCGCAAGCCAGGAGCGCGTCGACGAGGCGGTCACGGCGCTCGCCTGGGCGATCTACGAGCCCGGCCGCGCCCGCGAGCTGGCCGAGCTGGCGGTCGAGGACACCGGCCTCGGCAACGTCGCGGACAAGATCGTCAAGAACCAGCGCAAGACCTTCGGCACGCTGCGCGACCTGCTGCGCGCGCGCACCGTCGGCGTGATCGAGGAGGACCCGGCGCGCGGGCTGGTCAAATGGGGCAAGCCCGTCGGCGTGGTGGCCGCCGTCTGCCCCTCGACCAACCCGGCGGCGACGCCGGCCAACAAGGCGATGATGGCGCTCAAGGGCGCCAACGCCGTGATCATCGCGCCCTCGCCGGCCGGTTATGTCACCTCGGCGCGGTTCGTCGAGATGGCGCGGGCCGAGCTGGCAAAGGCGGGCTTCGAGCCGGACCTCGTGCAGGTGCTCGGGGAGCCCGTGGACAAGGCAGCGACCCAGGGACTGATGGAGGAGGCCGACCTCGTCGTCGTCACCGGCTCGCAGAACAACGTGCGCCGGGCCTACTCCTCCGGGACGCCGGCCATCGGCGTCGGCGCGGGCAACGTGTCGGTGATCGTGGACGAGACCGCCGATCTCGACGACGCGGCGCAGAAGATCGCCGCCTCGAAGTGCTTCGACAACGCCACCTCCTGCTCGTCGGAGAACGCCGTGATCCTGCTCGACGCGGTTTACGACGAGGCCATCGCGGCGCTGGAGCGGGCAGGGGGCTTTCTCGCCCCGCGCGAGGCGCATGACCGGATCGTCGACACTCTCTGGCAGGGCGGCAAGCTGAACCGCCACCTGATCGCGAAGGACATGGCGCTCGTGGCCGAGGCCTTCGGGCTCGGCGGGGAGGCCGCCAGGGCGCGCTTCCTCATGGTCGAGGAGAGTGGGATCGGCCCCGGCCACCCGCTCTCGGGCGAGAAGCTCTCGCTCGTGCTCACGGTCTACCGCGCCAGCGACTTCGCCCAGGCGCGGGCGCTCGTGCACGACATCCTCGCCCACCAGGGCATCGGCCACTCCTGCGGCCTCCATACGCGGCAGCCCGAGCGGGCGCGGGTGCTGGCGGAGGAGCTCGACGTCGTCCGCGTGCTCGTCAACCAGGCGCACACCTTCGGCAATGGCGGCAGCTTCGAGAACGCGCTGCCGTTCACGCTCTCCATGGGCTGCGGTACCTGGGCGGGGAACTCGATCAGCGAGAACCTGAATTTCCGGCACTTCATCAACGTCACGCACCTGGTGACGACGATCCCGGAGGACAGGCCCTCCGAGGAGGCGTTGTTCGGTGCCTACTGGGAGAAATTCGGCAGATAGGCGTCCCGGCGGGGCGTCGAGAAACGTGAAGAAGGGGGGAAGGAACCATGCCAACCTACACGAGCTACGACCTGGTGGAGTTCGGTAAGCCGCTCGAGGCGCGCGAGCGGGAGCTGTCGGAGCCGCAGGGCACGCAGGTGCTCCTGCGCGTTCGCCGGGCCGGGGTCTGCCATTCGGACATTCACATCTCCGAGGGCTATTTCGACCTCGGCGAGGAGGGCAAGCTCCGCATGGAGGACCGAGGCATGAAGCTGCCCATGGCCATGGGGCACGAGATCCTCGGGGAGGTTATCGCGGCGGGGCCCGAGGCCGAGGACGCGCCGATCGGCCAGACCATGCTGGTCCATCCCTGGATCGGTTGCGGAGAGTGCCGCGCCTGCACCGAGGGCCGCGAGAACGACTGCACGCGGATGAGCCCGCTCGGCGTGATCCGCGACGGCGGCTACGCGACGCATGTCCTCGTCGACCACCCCAGGTTTCTCGTGGACGTCGAGGGCCTCGACCCGGATACCGTGACGCCGTACTCGTGCTCGGGCCTCACCGTGTACAACGCCCTCAAGAAGGCCGGACCGGTGGCCGAGGGCGAGTGGCTGGCGGTCATGGGGGCCGGCGGGCTCGGCCTCAACGCGGTGGCCATCGCCCGCGCGCTGGGGCACGAGCGGGTCGTCTCCGTCGACATTGACGACCGCAAGCTGCAGGCGGCGGTCGAGATGGGGGCGGACGCGGTCCTGAACGCCGGCCGCGACGACGCGGTCCAGGAGCTGAAGCGCATCACCGACAACCAGCTCCTCGCGGTGGTGGACACCGTGGGTGCGCCTCAGACCGCGCGGCTCGGCATCGACGCCCTCGTCAAGACGGGGCGCTATGTCGTCGTTGGACTCTACGGGGGCACGCTCAAGATGCCGTTGCCTTGGCTGCCGCAGCGGGAATTGACGGTGCGGGGATCCTATGTCGGGTCGTGCAACGATCTGCGCGAGCTGATCGATCTCGTGAAATCCGGGAAAGTCAAAGAGATACCCGTCTCATCCCGACCGCTCAGCCAGGTGAGCGAGACGCTCGACGACCTGAAGGCCGGCAATATCACCGGGCGGGTGGTGCTGACGACGGAGTAAGGCCGGGGCCCCGAAAGCGAATCCGGGGACACGACCGAAGCACTGCGACCGCACGACCGGATTCTCGTCCCGGCGCCGAGTCGGATCACACTGCGAAATGTGAAGGCCGTGTCACGCCCGGCGGTGACGCCGGCGAATGCTCCGGACGCAGCTTGGAAGGGGGTCGGGACGGTGGGGCCGGATCTCAGCCGACGAGCCCCGCGGCGGCGTCGACGGCCAACTCGTAGCCGAGCGGGCCGAGGCCCGCGACGATCCCGGTCGCCGCGAGCGACACGTAGGAGTGGTGGCGGAACGACTCGCGCTTGTGGATGTTCGAGAGGTGGAGTTCGATCACCGGCACCTCCAGCATCTTCAAAGCGTCCAGGATGGCGATCGACGTGGTCGTTAAGCCTGCCGGGTTGAGGATGAGCGCCGCCGCCTCGGTGCGCGCCTCCTGGATCCAGTCGACCAGCTGGCCTTCGTGGTTGGACTGGCGGACGACCAGGTCGAATCCATGCGCCTCGGCGCGCTTCCTTGCGCGCGCCTCCAGGTCCGCCAGCGTCTCGTGGCCATAGATCTCGGGCTCGCGGATGCCGAGGAGGTTAAGGTTGGGACCGTTCAGTAGGTAGATGGACCGGGCCATGCGCCGCGCCTCCGGATGTTCAGGTGCCTGCGCCCTCTTGGGTCACGCCTGCCCCGGAATTCCTCTTGCCGCTTCCCCGGAGGGGAAGCGAACAGGGCGCGCGGGCAGCTTGTCTCCGCCCTTCTACTCGGCAGCGGGGGTGTCCTCAACCTTGATCACCGGCTCCATGGCGTTGAGCTTGTCGTTCGACAGGTGGCAGGCGATGATGTGGCCGTTGCCCATGTCCTTGTGCGGCAGCGGCTTCTCGCAAGTCCCCGGCATGTAGTACTGGCACCGCGTCTGGAACGGGCAGCCCTGCGGGCGGTTGAGCGGCGATGGGATCTCGCCCTCGAGCACCACGTGGCGCTTCTGCACATGGGTGTCGGCGACCGGCACGGCGGAGAGCAGCGCCTCGGTGTAGGGGTGATAGGGCGGTGCGAAGATCTGCTCCGTCTTGCCCTGCTCCATGATCTCGCCGAGATACATCACCACGATGCGGTCGGAGAGGTAGCGCACGACCGAGAGGTCGTGGCTGATGAAAAGCATCGTGGTGCGGCTCTCGCGCTGAATGTCCGTGAGGAGTTTGGTCACCGCGGCCTGCACCGAGACGTCGAGGGCGGAGACCGGCTCGTCGGCGATCACCGCGCGCGGATGGCCGGCGAAGGCGCGGGCGATACCGATGCGCTGCTTCTGACCCCCTGACAGCTGGCGCGGCATGCGGTCGGCGAACTCGCGCGGCAGCTTCACCATGTCGAGAAGGTCGAGCATCCTCTCGCGCCGCTCGGCCATGTTCTTGCCGATGTCGAAGATTTCGAGCACGCGGATGATCTGGTCGCCGATGGTCATCGACGGGTTCAGCGTGTCGAACGGGTTCTGGAACACCATCTGCACCTGGCTGACGATCTTCGGCCCGCGCTTCTCCACCGGCAGGTGGGCGATGTCGAGATTGCCCAGCGCCACCGTGCCCTCTGTCGCGGTCTCGAGGCCCATCAGCACCTTGGCAAAGGTGGACTTGCCGCAACCGGACTCGCCGACGATGGCCACCGTCTCGGCCTCGCGGGCGTCGAAGGTCAGGGTCTCGTTGGCCTTAACGATGCGCTTGTTGCCGCCTCCGAACATGCCCGAGGAGACCTCGTAGTACTTCTTGAGCCCGTCGACCGTCAGCACCACGTCGCCGACCTCGATCGGCTCGTCCGCCTCGGCGCCTTCGACGTCCGCATCCCAGTCGATCTCGTCGACGCGGCAGCAGCGGCTGCGGTGGCGCTCGCCGAGGTCGTGCATCTTGATCGGGCCGGCGTCGCACTTGTCCTGGAAATGCGGGCAGCGGGGGCCGAAGTTGCAGCCGTAGGGGCGCTCGTGCGGCAGCGGGAGCTGGCCGGGAATCGGCACCAGCGGGCGCGCGTACTTGTCGGCCCCCGGAACCGGGATCGAGCGGAGGAGCCCCTTCGTGTAGGGGTGGCGCATGTTGTTGAAGACGGTGTCGATGTCGCCCTCCTCGACCGCCTCGCCCGAATACATGACCGTGATGCGGTCGCAGGTCTCGAGGATCAGGCCGAGGTTGTGGCTGACGAAGAGCATGGACGTGCCGAACTCCCGCGCAAGCTCCTTGACGAGATCGACGATTCCGGCTTCGACCGTGACGTCGAGCGCCGTGGTCGGCTCGTCGAGGAGGAGGAGCTGCGGCTGCGACAGGAGCGCCATGGCGATGATCATGCGCTGCTGCTGCCCGCCCGAGAGCTGGTGCGGGTAGGAGTTGAGGATGCGGTCCGTGTCGGGCAGGCGGACAGCCGCGATCATCTCGGCGGCGCGCTTCAGGGCGTCCTTCTCGGAGATCCCCTCGTGGATCGTCAGGACCTCGGCGAGCTGCTTGCCGATCTTGAGCGCCGGGTTCAGCGAGGCCATCGGCTCCTGGTAGACCATGGAGATCTTCGAGCCGCGCAGCCCGCGCAGCTCGGACTCGGACATCTCGGCCATGTCGCGGCCGAGGAACTTGATGCTGCCCGACTTGATGGCGCCGTTGTGGCCAAGATAGCGCATGATGGCGAGCGAGACGGTCGACTTGCCGCAGCCCGACTCGCCAACGAGGCCCATGGACTCGCCCGGCATCACCGTCATGGAGAAGTCCATCACCGCCGGGATCTCGCCGCGGCGCGTGTAGAACGAGACGTTGAGGTCGTCGATTTCGAGGATCGGTTCGGTCATTTGGTCCTCCTGAGCCCCATCCTCAGTCCTTGAGGGACTCTTCGCGCAGGCCGTCGGCGAGCAGGTTGAGCCCAAGCACCAGGCTCATCAGTGCGAGCGCCGGGAAGAGCGCCAGGTGCGCGCTCTCGAAGAGCCGCACGAAGGGGCGTCCGTGGTTGATCATCGAGCCCCAGTCCGGGCTCTCGGGCGCAAGCCCGAGGCCGAAGAAGCCGAGCGTGCCGAGCAGGATGGTCGTGTAGCCGACCCGCAGGCAGAAATCCACGATCAGCGGCCCGCGGGCGTTGGGCAGGATCTCCCACAGCATGATGTACCACGGCCGCTCGCCGCGGGTCTGGGC
>JBEPXW010000001.1:0-3121 GCA_041641715.1 Pseudomonadota bacterium | reverse complement strand
TCGGCCGCTCGCCGCGGGTCTGGGCGGCGGCGACGTAGTCCCGGGTCTTGATGTCCATGGTGAGGCCGCGGACGATGCGGAAGACGCCCGGACTCGAGGCGAAGACGACCGCCGCGAAGATGTTGAGCTCGTTGGCGTCCAGCGCGAGGATGCCGAATGGGTCGTTGTTGAACACGAGCCCCACATAGGCCCAGGCGCCGATCAGCAGCGTCACCACCAGATAGGTGGCGGTCTTCACCATGTTGCTCTCGTACTTCGTGAACCACATCATGCACAGGAAGATGATCGGGAACACGAAAAAGAGCCCCGCCATGGCGATCGGGATCGACCACGGAATGGTGAAGAGCCCGAGGTCGAGGGGGCGGGGCGTGCGCACCTCCGGCGTGACCAGGAGGTAGAACAGCAGGATCACCGGGAAGGCCAGGATCATGTTGGCCAGGAACGAGGTGACCGTGTCGGTGAAGCCGCGGTAGTAGCCGGCCGGCAGGCCCAGCGTGGAGCCCACCATGTAGGCGATCAGCGTCGCCGCCGGGGCGATCACCAGCACGATCTGGCTGCCGTAGACGACCCGGCTGAAGATGTCGCGCGCCAGGTTGTCACCGCCCCAGAGGTAAATGGTGCCGTCGCCCTGGTCGATGACGCCGGGCGCCCCCTTCTTCATGCCGGGCGAGAATGACTGGTCGACCGGTCCGCTCACCGCGATGGCGTCGGCGAAGATCGCCGTGAAGATCCAGAAGAGCACGAGGATCAGGCCGACCATGCCGATCCGCGAGTCGTAGAGCCGGCCGAAGATGCCGAGCCGCTCGCGGGCGAACCAGCCGGCGCCTAGCACGATGGCGAGGGCCAGCCAGGTGGGCCAGAAACGGGTGATCGAGTAGAGGATGATCTCGGCAATGCTGATGTATTCGGGTTCTGGCATGACTCTTCCCCCCGCTCCTCAACTGACCCGAATGCGTGGGTTGAGATAGGCGTAGCCGATGTCGGATATGAGCTGCGTGGCCAGCACCACGATCACCGCCACCCAAGATATCGCGAGCAGGAGGTTGATGTCGTTGTTGCCGGCGGCCGAAATCAGGGCGAAGCCGAAGCCCTTGTAGTTGAACATGGCCTCGACCACGACGACGCCGGTCAGGAGCCACGGGAACTGCAGCATGATCACGGTGAAGGGCGTTATCAGCGCGTTGCGGAGTGCGTGCTTGAGCACCACCGTGCGGAACTTCATCCCCTTGAGCCGTGCGGTGCGGATGTATTGCGAGGTCATAACCTCGACCATCGAGGCGCGCGTCAGCCGCGCGATGTAGCCCATGCCGTACATGGCCATGGTGATCACCGGCAGGGTGAAGTTCGTGATGGTGACGTCGCCGGCCCGCGCGACCCCCTGGAGCCAGCCGAGCCAGCTGGCGAATATGATGGTGAAGACGATGCCGGTGACGTACTCCGGCGCCGATGTCGAGGTGATCGATGTCACCGAGAGTGTTCGGTCCAGCTTCGAGCCCTCGCGCATGCCGGCGAGGATGCCGAACAGGAGCGCCAGCGGCACCATGACGAGCATTACCCAGAACATGAGAACGGCGGTGTGCCAGAGCCGCTCTCCGATCACCGCGCTGACGTCCTTGCGGAACACCCGCGACCAGCCCATGTCGCCCTGAACGGTGCCGGCGATCCACTCTCCGTAGCGGACGAAGAAGGGCCGGTTATAGCCTTGCTCGTCCAGCCACGTGGCGACCTCCTCGTCGGTCATCCGCATATTGCCCTCGGTCTTGGCGACTTTCTCGAGGTTGCCGGGAAGGTTGACGAGATAGAAAACGATCAGGGTCAGCGCGACCATCGTGACCAGCATGGTCCCGACCCTGCGCAGGATGAAAATAAGCATGTGTGGCCCCCCTGTCTCGACCCCGCCGGCGGTCCTTCCTCGGTGTCACGCTGCAGAGCCGCGGCCGGTCACGGAAGGCGGGGCGACGACGGGTGGTTACCCGGCCGCCCCGCCCGGGTGCGTCAACTCTCGAGCCAGACGAGGTCGAGATGTTGCTCGAACGCCTGGTGTGCTTCGTATCCGTGAACCCCCTCGCGATAGGAACGGTACACAGACCGCCAGTAGGGCTGGATGATGATGCCCGACTCGCGCAGGATCTTTTCGAGATCGGCCATGATCTTGCTGCGCTCATCCGCGTCCGGCGTCGCCAGGGCCTCTGTCATGCCCGCGTCGAAATCCGGGTTCGACCATGCCGTCTCGTTCCAGGCCGCTCCGGTCATGTAGGCCAGCGCGTAGACCTGCACGCCCAATGGCCGACCGTTCCAGTTGGTCGACGAGAACGGGTACTTCGTCCAGTCATTCCAGAACGTCGAGCCGGGGATAACCGTCCGCTTCACGTTCATGCCGGCATCGCGCATCTGGGCGGCTACCGCGTCCGTGGTGTTGCGCCGCCAGTCGTCATCGATCGAGATAATGTCGAACTCGTGGTCGGTCTGGCCGGCTTCCTCCAGGAGCGCCATCGCCTGCTCGACATCGCGCTCGTGCATGCCGATGTCGGCGTACTCGATATGCATCGGTCCGACATGGTGGTTGGCCGCCTGTTCGCCTCGGCCGTCGTAGCCGAGCTGGAGCACCACGTTGTTGTCGACAGCGAGCTGTGCAGCCCGGCGCACGCGAATATCGTCATAGGGCGGGTTCTCGACATTGAACCGGATGACGATCGTGGCGCCGGTGGCGATGTTGGAGTTGATCATGCCGATCGACTCCATCTGCGCGAGCGCGTCGGCGGTGGTCTCGTAATTTGCGTCGACCTCGCCGGCTTCGAAGGCCGCGACCATCGGCACCGGGTCGGTGCCGTGATCGGTCCACTCGACGCCGTCGAGATAGGCCTGGCCACCCCACCAGCCGCTCTCCTTGCGGCGGACCTCGGCGCCGATCCCAACCTCGTAGCGCACAAGCTCGAAGGGGCCGGTGGTGATGGCCAGCGCCTCCATCGGGTCGTTCGAGCCTTCGTAGGAGCGGTGCATGACCAGCGCCGGGTAGTCGGCTGTGCCGACGATGATCGTGATGTCGGGCTCAGTCAGGTTGAGCTGGACGGTGTAGTCGTCGATCCGCTCGACGGCGCCCTCGCGCAGCTGCTTGGTTTCC